>JAUVEQ010000254.1 GCA_030594725.1 Methanobacteriota archaeon | reverse complement strand
GGCTGCGGCAAGGCCTGCCACTCCTCCACCCATTACAATGATATCGGCCACGGTGGACCCTCCGACGGGCATTGCGATGTACCTTAATAATCGTTATCGACCTCATGATGAACTGTATCGTTCCCGTCGGGAAAACACGGTCGTATCCGAGTGGTGAACGTTGCACAGGAAGGGCTCGGTCGCAGTATGCTTAACAGAGGGTTCCAGTTGAACGTAGGAAAACCAACGGACCTGTTGGACCATAACTCGGTGGTCGTGCTCTGACAGGGGCAATTCGAACCCGAGCTCGGTGGTGGGCCGAATCCGCCGCTTCCCTCAGTCCAGACAGACACCATGAAGCACATTGAATAGGCGGTACCGCCTCTTCCTCTACCACCGGTCCCAGTGATAACACATATATTTTTATTCTCAAGATAATAAATAAATGCCAAGGAATAAAAAACACTAAATAGTCGAATATGACATTATGTTTCGTGGGTTAGGGGCGGGTGAGGCCACATAGGTAAGGGCCGCTCCTGGTCCTGGGAGGGGAATAAGTGGTTTCGCCGATCCGGCTTTCGAAGCGTGTCCCTAATCTGAGCAGGCTCGCCTGTCTGACCGTATTACTCATGTTTCTCATGGTCCCGTTGGGCTCTATAGCCGAGCCCCAAACGGACGGGTCCCCGAGCGACCCAGGCACAGTGGAGGCCGCCGACGTCGGCGAGGCGTCGGGCGTCGAGGCCCCGGTGGAGCTGCCGATGGGGATGGGCTCCGGGTGCTTCATCCGCAACGATGGCCAGCTGGACCGCGACGATGTCCTATATTACAGCCAGGGCGCGGTGCCCGTCGCCCTGACGAAGGAGGGGGTGCTGATGGACATCAAGGACCCCCGGTCATACGGCCCGTCCGAGGGCCGAGGTCCCGAGGACCCCTTCGATACCGAGTGTGAATTGGCTGCATCGAGCTCGCGGGGCGTCGTGGTCGGCATGTCCTTCCAGTCGGGCAATGAGGTCGCCCCCGTGGGGATGGACCCGATGCCACATTACTACAACTTCTTCTATGGCAACGATCCCGAGGGGTGGGTAACGGAGGTGCCCTGCTTCGACCGTGTCGTCTACGAGGACGTGTGGGAAGGCGTGGACGTCGAGTACCTGTTCACCGATGAGGGACTCAAGTACAACGTCTACGTCGGTCCCGGCGGGGACCTGGCCGCCGTGAGGTTCGAGTACGAGGGCATCGACGGGATGCGCGTCGACGCGAGGGGCCTCGTACTGAGCACAGCCGTGGGTGACCTGGTCGATTCTAGGCTGCTCATCTATCAGGAGGTGGACGGCGTGACCACCTACGTCCCGGGCTCCTACGAGCTGCTGCAAGGACATGGCTACTCGTTCCGGGTGGGCAAGGCCTACCGGGAGGACGTGACCCTCGTCATAGACCCCGTCCTGCTCTTCGGGACCTACCTTGGGGGCACGTCTGACGACATCCCTCAGTGCCTCGCCGTCGATTCCGCCGGTGATATCTACGTGGGCGGGAACACGCATTCCACCGGCTTGGGGACCACGGGAGCCTATCAGGAGAACAAGCCCGAGCCCGGCTGGTCGGTCTTCGTGGCCAAACTGAATGCCTTGGGCGATAGGCTGGATTGGTACACTTACTTGGGCGGGAACGGAATAGACAGGGTCTTTGGCCTTGAGGTCGATGACGCAGGTAACTCGTACGTTACCGGGACCACCACCAGCACTAACCTACCTGTGACGAGCAACGCGATCCAGAGCAATAGCAGTAAAAGCGGGTACAAAGATTCCTACGTCCTGAAGATTGATCCAAATGGATCATCCCTCCTGTATGGCTCCTACCTGGCGGGAACCGATAACGATTATGGTCGCGGGGTCACCGTCAATGACAAGGGCGAGATAATCGTCGCGGGCTATACATACTCCACAGACTTCCTGAACACATCGGGTTCCTATGACACCGGGCACAACGGCCTATTTGATTGCTTCGTCTTGAAGATCAGCTCCAATGGGACAGACCTCGTCTTCGGGACCTTCATCGGTGGGTCCAGGTTGGATCGATGCTATGACATGGAGATAGACGGTGATGACAACGTGCTCCTCGTCGGGGAGACGAACTCCGATGGATACCCCACTACTCCCAGCGCTTGGCAGACCGGTTATGGAGGCAGCAGTGATGTCTTCGTCACCAAGCTGAACTCCAGCGGCTCGTTCTTGGAGTTCTCGACCTACTTCGGGGGTCCCGGGGGTGATGAATCGGTGGACGTGAAGATCGACGTCGATGGTAACATCGTGTTCGCTGGCACCACCTATTCAGACTCGCTGCCTACTTCGGCGACAGCGTTCCAGACCTCACGGAAATCCGGGGCCGAGGCCTTCATAGCCACCCTGAAGCCGGATGGATCGGACGTCCTCCATTGCACGTACCTCGGAGGGTTGGATGACGAGTATAATCCTTCGTTCGCGTTCGACTCCCAGGGGAACATCGTCGTCGCTGGTGATACCAGCTCGACAGTGGCCAGGGGCTTCCCTGTGACGGATGGCGCCTACAAGACCTATGGACCTACCTATGCGGAAAGGGACCTCTTCGTGTCCAAGCTCACCAGCAACCTGACGCAACTGTTGTACTCCACCTTCGTGGGAGTTGGAGAGTTTGAATATGCTATCGCGGTGTGCGTCGACAGTAAGGATTGCGCCATCGTACTGGGCCGGATGTGGCAGTCGGGCTTCCCGACCACCGATGGCGCCTTCCAGGGGCACCATGCCGGTGGCAATGATTGTATCGTCTTCCGGATCGATGTGGACTACCCCATCATGGTCGCGGACCACACCATCGCGACCGGGACGACGAGCACCCCCTTCGAGTTCGCCCTCGAGGTTGAGGACAACATCGGCATCGATACAGTGCAGGTGGAGTACCGGACGGACGGGAGCGGTCGAAAGATCGTGGACATGACGAACCCCTCACCGAACCCGGCCCTCTTCAATATGACTCTCTTGGATACCCCGTACGATTTCACCAACATCACGTATCGATTCATATTCACCGACACCCCGGGGAACGTCAACACCACAAGCAATCTGACGGTTCCCATCACAGACGACACCAAGCCGAGCCTGTTCGATGCCCTTGCCCCCGCTGAGGTGGGGACGGGCGAGGTGGTGACATTCATGGTGAACGCGACGGACAACCTCGGTATGAGCGGGGTCTATATCGAGTACTGGTTCGGCAACGGTGAGCACGTCAACATCTCGATGGAAGGCGACGGTCCCTTCAGCTCGATAGTCAACGTCCCCACGGACAGCGTCGCGCCCCTCCACTACATCTTCTCAGTCAACGACACGTCGGACAACTGGCGGAGCATGTCCGGGACCGTCACGGTGATCGATGTGATATCCCCGACCTTCGATTGGCAAACAAACGAGCTCTCCCCTCCGGATGCGACCACGGGGGACCTCTACCAATTCAAGGCCAGAATGGGGGACAACATCGGCATCTCGACCGTCAGCGTGCTCTACTGGCAGGGTGACGACGAGGGGACGGCCACCAATGCCACCATGGACCCCGAGGATGTCGACGCCTCGGGCATCGGCAACTACACTTGCTCGGACCTGATCCTCGCCGATGACACCCTCGACCAGCTCCAATGGAGGTACTATCTCGAGGACCTGGGCGGGAACTGGTTAGTGACCAGAAAATTTAGCAGGGCCGTCAGGGACAACGACCCCCCCGTCATCGTTGCCGACAACAGCGACCCTCGACCTACGACGGGCGACACGTTCCGGGTCGAGGTCGAGGTCATGGACCTGCTTGGCGTGGACCAGGTCCTCATCTACTACTGGCTGGGTGACCAGACGCCCATCGAGATGCTGATGACGGAGGGGACGGTCTCGGGGGAGGGCCACGTCACCTACTACTTCACCATAGAAATCATCGACTTCCAGACGGGGGTGTTGCACTACTACCTGACCGTCGTGGACAACTCGGTGAACAAGCTGGTGACCGAGCGGATGGACCTGGACGTGGTCGACGATGACGCACCCATCATCACCAACGACATCTCCGATACGGAGGCCACCCTCGGGATGGACATCAACATCGCGTTCCTTACTAGCGACAACCTCGGCGTTACCTCCGGGTACGTCCATGTCTATGGCGGCGGGGTAATGGTCGACAACGTGACACTGACAGAGGTCGAGGGGCGATGGACGGTGACGTATACCGTCCCGCGGGACATCGGGACCGAGCTGGTCTACATGGCGTGCATCCTCGATGCGGCTGGCAATCTGTTCTCCTCCGAGGGGAGGACCGTTCCCCTCGGAAACATCGCGCCCGAGATCGGGACCGTCCCGACGTGGGAGGTGACCGAGGGCGTGGACGCCGAGCTGGACCTGACACCGTACCTCAGCGACGGCAACGACCCTGTGAACTCCCTGACACTGAGCGTGGACCTAGCTGACGTGGTCGTCGAGGGGCAGGTCCTCAAGACCTCGTCCGACGTGTGGATGGCCAACCAGGTGGCCACTGTCATCGTCAGCGACGGAACGGACGAGGTGACCACTCGGATCACCATCACTTTCCTCGATGTCAACGACCCGCCGGGAACCCCCGTTATAATCTTGCCGGCCGCGGACATCACGGTGACCAAGGGCGACGTTGTGACCTTCGAGGCCACCTTTGGAGACCCGGACCTTGTTGAGGGACAGGTGTTGC
>JAUVEQ010000324.1 GCA_030594725.1 Methanobacteriota archaeon | reverse complement strand
TTCCACGGCGGACATCTCACTGCGGATGCCGCCCGACTACACCTACTCGTACGACCTGGGCCTCTTCGTGTTCGCCCCCGACGCCCCGTACATGTCCACCACCGACCCCGAGGCGGGTCCCCGGGCATGGACCGCCAACGGGCCCGGGACCGAGCAGGAGATCATCTTCACCTCGAAGGACACGGTAAGGTACGCCGTTGTCGTGCTGAACCTCGCCAACCTGGGAGAGCTGGCCTACATCCTGGACGCGACAGTCGACGGGCGGTCCCTGACCCGACCGATGCGTGGGTTCGTGGACGACTACAACCAGAACGAGCAGTACCGGTTCGTCGTTTCCTCGGACTCTTGGTCCGTCCTGTCCAGCGCCTACATCGCCGGGGGTGGGACCCACGCCCTCAAGTTGCTGACCAACGGTCTCTACACCAACCCCGTGGCCATGGTGGAGGTCGGGCAAGAGGAGATGATCAACACCGGTGTCATCGCCATCCACGGCTGGGGCCTCGACGAGCCCGAGAAGACGATGTTCGCGAACATCAGCCAGGTCGAGGGCATGCAGCAGTTCGCGGTCCACGCGAACACCAATGCCACCGAGTTCGGGCCCATCGGCCACATCGAGAGCGACCAGTTCCTCGAGGACGAGGTCGTCTACATCTACACCATCGACCTCACGGTCGGTGACAACCTGGAGATCGACCTGTGGTACGACCAGGGCAACTGGTCCTCGGACGTCCACCTGGAGCTCCAGATATTCCAGCCCCTTGGCACCTTCCGCACCACCCCCGTCCGTACCATCGGTCTCAAGGTGAGCGAGGGCAGGACCCTCATCGACGGGAAGGGCACCTTCCTCGCCGACAACACCGGCACCTACGCCTTCATCATCGTGAACAAGGGACCCCTGGGCCCCATCGGCTTCTCCATGGGAGTATACCGGCAGTCGGCCATCAACATCCCGCCCTCGTATCCCGCGATACTCAAGACCTCGTCGACCACCGATAGCATCACCATCGAGTGGGCCCCCAACCAGGAGGCCGACTTCGACCGCTATGAGATCTACCTCTCCACCGAGTCCAACGACATGGGCGACAAGGTCGACACCATCACCAACCAGGCCCTGAGCAAGTACACCTACACCGGCCTGGACCCGGGTACCAAGTACTACTGCAGCGTTGTGACCTACGACAACGAGGACCTCTACACGGCCAGCAACCCGTACGACGTGAAGACCAAGGAACTGCCCATCTACGCCCAGCTCACCTTCTGGGTCATCGTGCTCGCCATCGTGGCGGCGGTGGTGTTCATCGTTGGCTTCGACTGGTTCATCCGGCGGCAGAAGGCCGACCGGGCGGCCACTTCCGAAACCGGGGCATCGGTGATCAGCGGGACCGCCGCCGGGGTCGAGATCGACGTGGAGACCATCGAGGAGGGGACACCGGCCCCCGCGGCCAGAGGGCGACCAGTGGATGCGGCCACCGCTGACAAGCAGGAGGCCGTTGACTTCATGAAGCAGATGATGGGCGACGAGGAGTGAGCCCTGCGAGGGGGGTCCGTGATTGCCTGACAAGGACCGAACCGACAATTCCGAGAAGGGCGACTTCGTAACGGAGACCTCCAGCGAGACCATGAAGATCATCGAGGACAACCTCCGGAAGGCGGCCCTCCTGTACCTCCTTCCCGCGGTATTCCTGCTGGTCGTCGGGTTCCTGCTCTGGTGGTTCACTGGGTCGCCCTGGTGGCTGTACGTTCCCATGTTCGCCGGTGGGATCTTCCTGGCCTTCTTCGGCATCCTCATCCTCAGCCTGTTCGTGAGCGTCCCGAAACTGGAGATCTACCTGGGCGGCATTGTCATCAAGCCGCCCAAGGGACGGACGGTCTTCCATCCGTGGAAGGACTTCAAGGGATACAGGTGGGGCAAGCTCCAGGACCTCAAGGTCATCGAGCTCTACCTCAAGAAGGGTGATGGCAAGCCCATCAACATCCACGAGAAGGTTGACCGCTACGACGAGGTCAAGAAGCTGGTGAGGGAGAAGCTGGTCTATCTGAAGTAGGGCGACCAGTTGCTTTCTGTCCGACGCATCTCCGGATACCTTTTTCAATGGTCAGGCACATCCATTGAGTGGTGAATAGGGGCCAGAGACTGTACAGGAGGTTTCGTGACTTCTTTTCCAAGATGGAGAAGGGCCGGATCCTGCTCCTCGGGATAATAGCATGTGTCATGCTCTTTAATAAGATCTACATGACCCTAAATTCGACCACAATCATCTGGTTATATCATAGTGACTATTGGATCCAAGCGTTCATCGATATTACTCCCCACCTTGTTGCATACTCGACCGCATTGGTTCTCGTGGTCTTCGTCATTGTTTCCGTTCGAAGGAGGATGAGAGAGAACGGTGAGACCATGACCCTCGAACATCTGAGGGAATTGGCCTTCATCGCCCTCGCCCTTGCCCTTTTTGCACTTCCATGGACCATCGTCCTGGTCTCATCGACGATAGAGGACTTCATTGATCCGGAACCATGGGATCCGGATGGTGTCCTCACCCAGGGGCTCCTCAATGCCCTCGACCAGGCCACCGGGATCCTCGCTTTCTCCGTGATAGCGTTCATCTCGTGGAGGGCCTACAAACGAGGATCGGTCGAGACCGCTCACCGTCTTCGGAGGGGGAGGGTCCTTGCATTATTATTGATCGCATTGGTGATGCAATCCTCGAATATTCTCTACGGTTATGGATGGGTAAGGTACCACCAGATCTATCCTTGGGGCAGGGCGACCGGTTGGGATTCCTTGTATAACTCACCGTTCTGGTTCTACTTCTATGGGCTCCTTTCCTGCGCCATCCTTGGATGGTTCATCCACACGTGGTATCGGATGCGCACCGAAGACAGATCCATGAGCCACGGACAGTTTCAGGAGTTGGCCGTCATCTCCATCGGTCTGTTGCTCCTCTCAGTTCCCATATATCTCAATGAGTTGAGGTATTACATAGACCAGTACATACTGTCCGACCCTCCCGGTTGGGGAGAAGCTTTTGAGGCCATGCGGTTCTATTATCGCCTCAGCCTGCTCTTCAGTTTCCTCGCCTACCTGATCATTGGCCTGCTAGCAATGCGACGATACAAACGGACCATGCCCATCGACGTGGTCCCGCTGGAAGAACCCGCTCTGCCCCCACCGACCAATGCGCCCGATGACCGATTGCTCAACAAGGATTGAGAGCCCGTCCTGGCATCCGTAACGTTTTTTAACCGTACAGCCTTTCTCGCCAAGTCTAAGTTCACAGGACGTGCTGATATGTCGGAGCCGAGCTCGAGGAAGTACGAACCCCCCGCCCTAGAGGAGAGGACCATTGAGTTCTGGAAGGAACACGATTGCTTCCAGGGGTCCGTGGACATTAGGCGGGGGTCCCAGCCCTTCATCTTCCTCGAGGGCCCCCCCACCGCCAACGGCCTTCCTGGCATCCACTCCGTGGAGGCCCGCGCCTTCAAGGACATGGTCTGCCGCTACAAGACGATGCAGGGCCACCTGGTGGAGCGCATGGGCGGCTGGGACACCCACGGCCTGCCCGTGGAGATCGAAGTCGAGAAGGAGCTCCGCATCTCCGGCCGGGACGCGATCCTCGAGTACGGCGTCGAGCCCTTCGTGCGCCGCTGCCTGGAGAGCGTCTTTCGTTACACCGAGGAGTGGAACCAGTTCACGGAGAAGCTCGGCTTCTGGCTCGACCTCGACGACGCCTACGTGACCTGCCACGAGAGCTACGTCGAGAGCGTCTGGTGGGCCCTCTCGCAGCTCTTTCAGCGGGGGCTTCTCTACCAGGGCCACAAGGTGGTCTGGTGGTGGGCCCAGGGCGGCAC
>JAUVEQ010000401.1 GCA_030594725.1 Methanobacteriota archaeon | reverse complement strand
TACTCGGGTATCAGGTCCCTCCAGATGTTCCAGTCCATCTTCGACGCTCGTCTGAGATACCTTTGGGATGTCATCAAGGACACGCGCGAGGTGGTCCTCGGGTTGTCCGCTGGTGAGGGCATCGGAATAATCGAGCAACGGCTCTCCCAGCTGAGCGCGGACATCGTGCTCATCGATGAGATCTGTGCCTACATGGGGGCCGGTTCTAAGATGATGGCGGAGATATGGGCCCGGAACAAGTCCAGTCCCGATGCGATGAACCAGAACCTTGTCAATGCGCTGGACATCGACCGGGAGCTGGTCGTGACACAGGGGACCATTGAGGACATGGTCATGGTCTCAAAGGCGCTCGTGAACGAGATCCAGGGGATCCGAGACCTCCTGAGCACCATGGCCGAGAAGCGGATGAGGGACATGAACCGGTTGCTCACGGACAATGTGCAGCAGGGCGCGGAAGCCCAGCAGATCATGCTGGCCAACGTGAAGGAGAGCAGGTACGGCAGCGCCGCCCTCAAGATATTGTCCGCCCTGTCGGCCGGCTACCTGGGCATGAAGATATCCGACATGTTGATGGATGTCCTGGACAACGAGGGTCTCACTCCGCCCTTCTCGGACACCTTCTCGGATAGCTTCTTGCACCTTATCGTCGGGTTCACGCTGTGGTTCATTCTGGCCTTCGCCTTCTTCAACCTGATCAAGAAGGGTACCGCCAGGGTCAAGCGGCAGAAGATGGCCAAGCAGTTCAACCTCAACATCCGCTTCCCTATTGAGCAACGGGTCCCAGAAGAGGCCATCCGAAGCTACGTGGACCAGAAGGACGTCATCTTCTACAACGTGGAGCTCTCGGGCCACCGGATCGGATGGCATCATCGCGAGGCCAGGGACGGCCACAAGATCCTATGGATCGTCACCCTCTGCTACGACCCCAAGAACGGGATCCTCCACTACGTGCACACGTCCACCGAGGACCGCAAGGGGGACGCCAAGTACTCGGCCGATGTCATACTGGGGGACCTGGCCGCCGGGGGCGTCCTCACCGCTGAGCAGGTGATGGGGATCAACCGATCGATGGGCGCGCCACTCAAGGGAGGTGTGGGGTGATGACAACGTCCATGACACCGGACCAATTGAGGAACCTCATCCTGATATCCCGGTTCTCCAGTCCCGCGGAGTCGGCCGAGGACGAGGAACGCTGGATAAAGAAGATCCCCCTCATGGCCCTCATAGGGCGCGGGGTCAAGACGAACGTGTTCACCGAGTACGACATAGCCCCCAGCCTCATCGAGTACCACGGGGACACCCAGTTCGCCAACATGAGCAAGGAGGGCGAGGATGACATCAAGGACCTGCGCACTCTTGGGTTGGTCGAGAGGCTCAAGCTTGCCACCAAGCACCACTACTACGTCTCTGCCTACAGGGTCACCAAGGCGGGGACGGACTTTGTCAAGGACGCGGACCCGGCCCACCACAGGGCCATCGACGACCTGCTCAGATGTGCCAAGTGCGGGGACCAGGTAGAGGTGATCATCAAATCGAACAATCCGTACCTCCGGTGCCGCAAGTGCGACATGGAGGAGGAGTTACACTTCCTGGACATAGAGGAAGTGCCCTACGTCACCAGCCCGGTGTTCCCGGAGATATGGCTTCCCAAATGAGGGCCTATATCACCTTGCCCTGGATCGAGACCGTCACCTCTTCCAGCTCGATCTGCTTGCCCGACTTGTGGATCGCCCGCTCGACCAGGACCTTGAGGCCGAAGCAGCACGGGACCTCCATGTGGAGAAGGATCACCTTCTCGAAGTCGTTCGCGGCGAATATCTGCTCGAACTTCTCGAGGTAGGCCCGGGCGTCGTCCAGCTTCGGGCATCCGATGACGACCGACCGGCCCCTCAGGTAATCCTGATGGAAGCTTGCCATGGCGAATGGCACGCAGTCGGCGGTCACGAGCAGCTCCTTGCCCTTGAGGAACGGGGCCTGGGGGCTCACGAGGTGCAGCTGCACGGGCCAATGGCCAAGTTGGGATTCGGGCCTCTCGCCCGCGGTTGCGGGAGGAGCCTCCTCCACATCCCCTATGATCATCTCGTGCTCGTCCGTTCCGCAGGCAGCCATGTCCTGGATGTCGTCGGCGCCCTCGGGCGGGTTCTCCAATAGGTTGGGGTGGCCGATCTCCGCCAGGTACGCGAGGGCCTCGTTCAGGAAGTCCGTCTCCCCGTGGTCCTGGAGATGCTTGAGATGGGCGTAGACCGTGTTGTCACCGAACTTCACCATGTTCTCCATCACCAGTCGTTCGCTGTAGGGCTCGGCCTCGCGCTCGATGATGGTTATGCTATCCTCGGGACACTTCCCGAGACAGGCTCCCAGGCCGTCACAGAAGATGTCGCTTATCAGCCTGGCCTTCCCGTCGATTATCTGGATGGCCCCCTCGGGGCAGTTGGGGATGCAGACCCCGCATCCGGTGCAGGTCTCCTCGTCTATCTCTATGATCTTCCTGACAGCCATGGTTCGGTGCCTCCTGATATCGATCTTGTTGAGAAGGATCGCTCCTCGGTCCCTTGGAATGCCTTCTTACCAATAATAATACCACCTTAGTGGGCAGGCATATGCTGTCCACCTACGGCGAGGATGAGATCGTAAGGTCCCTGAACGACACGGGCCTGGATGCCTGGTTCGAGAAGGATGGCTTCGCCCTGGGCAGGGGGGTCGTCATCGCCGTGAAACGCTAGCGATCCCATGCCATCCAGCGTCGAGACCGTGCTACTCATTATAATGGTATATACCAACATGTATTTTCTTAATACTCGGAATCAGGTATGTTATGTGCGGCTATAATTATTTATTCGAC
>JAUVEQ010000196.1 GCA_030594725.1 Methanobacteriota archaeon | reverse complement strand
CTCTTGGGAGAACCCGATATCGGACGGCGGTAGCAGGATCTCGAAGTACATGATCCTATGGGGAGACAGGAGTGGAGACCTCAGCAACTCGCTGACCGTTGGAAACAAGACATCCTTCGATCACACAGGTCTCACCAACGGCGTGACGTACTATTACCAGGTACTCGCCATCAACGAGGCAGGAGAGGGGCCAGTGACCGATGTGGTCCACGTCACGCCAGTTGGCGATCCAACGGGGGTGAGGGGGTTGGAGGCGTCCCTCGTGCAGGGTGCTATCAAGCTAACATGGGCCGAGCCCCTTGACCTGGGAGGTGCCACCAGCGCGACCCTCAAGGTCCTGCGGGACACGAACGATGACCCGCAGACCGTCCTCGTGGAGATATCGGGGGTCACGGAATATGTCGACTCGAGCGTTGTGATCGGCTCTACCTACTTCTATCGCATCCTCGTCGTTACCGACTACGGCGAGGGGCCCATCGACCAACCCGTGGAGATGTCGGTCCTGGGTGTTCCTGGTCAGGTCATAGGCCTCTCGTTCGAGATCGGTAATGACATGGTCGACCTCGAATGGCAAGCGCTGTCCGAGGACGGAGGTTCACCCATCCTCAGTTACGTCGTCTCGAGGGGTGCCTTCGAGACGGCCCTCACAGAGATCGGCCGTGTGGGTGTTAGCGTGCTGGGTTACACCGACGACACCGCTGAGAACGGCAAGTCATACTTCTACGGGGTGCACGCCATCAACGCCATCGGGAACGGGCTCGTATCGGACCTAGTGTCCGCCAAGCCGCTGGGCCCGCCCGGTTCGCCCGGCGTGTTGGAGGCGAAGACCAAGGATGGGGCCATCGTGCTCACATGGACCTCGCCCACTGCTGGCGGCAATGCGGATGTCACTGGTTACAAGGTATTCCGCGGGGAATCGGAGTTCGAAATGGTCATGATCGCCGAGCTGGGGCTCGTCAACACCTACATCGATGATGGGATCGAGGAGGACCGGGACTATTACTACAAGGTCGTGGCCACCAGCGACTCGGGGGACAGCGAACTGTCCAGATTGGCGAAATCGAGGGTGAAGTCAGCCGAGGAAGAGCCGGGATTCGGCGCGATGATACTGTTTATTGCGGTCACCTTGATATCGGTGAATTTACTTATTCGAAGGAGAACCGAGATGATGTAAGGAAGGGTGGGCCTTTATGAGGACATCAGTCGTCTTGATGATTGCGTGGGTGGTTTTGCTGATGACCATCCTACCAGGAGCGGCAACTGACGATGGCCCCTCCGATTCTTCCAGCGATCCGGCCTTGTTGTTCAGTACATTCTTCGGGGCCACAACACCAATCTATATCGGTGGCCTCATAGAGCTGGATGATGGCTCGTTGCTCTTCTATGGCAATACTGTATCTGACCTACCAGTCACCCAGGATGCCTATTGCTCAACGCTCAACGGAGGATCGGACATATACATCTGCAGGATGAATGCCAACGCCTCGAAGGTCCTTTACCTGACGTACATTGGCGGTTCGACCAACGACTCGGTATCTCAGGTCCTCAAGGATGCCAATGGTGATTTCCTCCTTTGGGGGGGCACGAACTCCATCGACTTCCCCATCACTCCTGATGCTTACTGTTCGACGATGAATGGAGATAGTGCTAGCTACATCATGAAGATGGATCCCAACTTCTCGAGGATCATTTACAGCACTTACATCGGAGGCGGTTCTGACACGGATGCCTTCCAATTCGGTGCCTTGGGCCCCCATGGCAACCTCTACATCACCGGTCATTCGTACTCCGAGGACTTCCCAACAACACCAGGGGCCTTCTGCAGGACCCATGACCCCTCTCCCCAGAGGGACCCGGATGTTATCCTGTTCAAGTTCAACATCACACGGAATGACATGGATTACAGCACATATATTGGAGGGCAATGGCACGACTGGGCCAACGGCATCTCTGTGGACGAAGAGGGCTGTGCCTACCTGGCCGGTACCACCCAATCTGATAACTTTCCGGTCACGCCAGGCGCGTATTCCACACACCTAAGTGGTTATGAGGATGTCTATTATCTCAAGATGAGCTCCGATGGTAGCCAGATCGAGATGTGCACATTCTTTGGGGGCTCAGGTTATGACGGGGCGTCCGGTCTCGCGTTGGATGGACAGAGCGTGTGGATATCCGGTTGGACGGACTCCCCGAACCTTCCGACAACGGACGACGCCTTAGATGACGATTACGATGGCCTGTTTGATGCCATCCTCGTAAGGCTATCCATCGACGGCTCCACGTTGGAATACTCTACCTATTTCGGTAGTTCCAACCTTGATATGAGTGCCGGACTTGCTCTCAGCCCCGATGGAGATCCGCTGATGTCAATATCCACTCGTTCCGATGATGTTCTCCTTCCAAGGACTGCCTACGACAAGACATTCAACGGGACCGAGGACATCTTCTTGATGTGGTTCGATGGTGATGAGGGGAGGATCCTTAACGCAACTTACCTGGGAGGCTCTGAGGCTGATTACGCGTACAGCATGACATTCTCCTCCGACGGACACCTCCTAATGACTGGGCTTACAACATCATCGGATTTCCCCCTTTCCGAGGGGTGCTTTGACGACGAGTTCTCGGGGGTATCCGAGTGTTTCCTTCTTGGATTGGACATGCAGATCGCTCCTTGGGAACCCCCACCCGCTCCCGAGAACCTGGTCGTGAACGGCGATGACCATTTCCTACGTGTGGAGTGGGACCCGGACAATGGGGAGAGCTCTTGGCCCATCGCGAGCTATAACGTGTACCTGGGAGTGGAGGAAAAGAAAGAGACCTTCTATCAGAAGGTCACCTCCGACACGAAGTGCCTCTGCTCCGGACTTGAGAACGGGAAGACCTATTACTTAACGGTGACCGCGGTCTCTGTCGCGGGTGAGGGGGCCAGAGCCAATTCCACGGAGGGCATTCCTTTCGGGATCCCCATCCAGCCCGGGGATGTAACCGCCGATGGCAGGTTGGACCACGTGTTCCTTAGCTGGGAAGAGCCCGGAGATACGGGAGGATTACCGATCCTTGGCTATCGGATCTTCCGCAGTGAGGACACGACGGATCTCCAACACCTCTACGATACTGGGAATGTGGTAAACTACATGGACCATGCTGTGGAGATCGGAACTCAATATTACTACCAGATTCAAGCGTTCCATTCGTTCGCCAATGGCACCTTCTCGGTCATCAGGTCGGCCGAACCGTACGGAATGCCCGGACCTCCGACGGAACTTCATGCCGAGACTGGAGACATGAACGTCATCCTGGCCTGGTTGCCACCCGTATCGAATGGCGGTCTGCAGATCGAGCAGTACAAGATTTACCGTGGACCCACCCAGGATGACCTTGAGTCGATGACCAGGATAGACCCATCATTGAGTTATCTGGACGGTAAGGTAGCGACGGGCTTCACCTACTATTACGCGATCTCGGCCATCAACACGGCCATTGAGGGTGAACTCTCAGCGATCGTGAGCGTGCTTGTCACGGGTCCATCAAGTCCCCCGCAATTTCTAACAGCTGAGGTAGGAGACGGGGAGATCGGTCTGTCGTGGGAACCACCTCGCGACACGGGTGGAAGTCCTGTCATCGAATACTATGTCTACCAGGCCGTGGGAGCGGATGAATTCACATTACGCGCCAAAGTGGGCCTCTCGACCACCTACATGGACACGGGGCTGGACAATGGAAAGGAATATCGCTACCTGGTCAGGGCTGTGACTTCGGCTGGGCTTGGTGAATCCACTCCGGCAATTGACGTGACGCCATGTGGTGAACCGGGGATGCCCGAGAGTTTTACCATAACCGAGGGTTTGTTCCAGGTAGAGTTGATCTGGCTACCTCCACAGATAACCGGAGGATCGGAGATCGACCATTTCAAGATATATCGTGGAGAGACATCGAGCTCGATGGTACTGCTCCTCGAGGTTGACAATAGCCTCTCACGGTACACCGACCTGGACGTAGTGGCAGGCGTAATCTACTATTACCACATCACGGCAGCGAATGCACGGTTTGAGGGCGAGGCCACGGAGATCCTAAGCGCAATGCCCTACGGACCGCCCGGTGTCCCCCAGGACATGACCGGGACGGTTGAAGATGGTGTTGTAACGGTCATTTGGACACCACCACTGAACACCGGGGGTCTGGACGTATGGGCGTACGTGATCTATGTCGGAACTTCCTCGGATAATCTCGAGTCCTTAGGTAACATCGGTAACAGGCTCTCATACACGGTGGAAGAATTGGCCAATGGCGTCGAGTATTTCCTCGCGGTAGCGGCGGTCAACGAGGCGGGTGAGGGGCCTCATACCGAACCGATCGTGTTGATACCTATCGGTCCCCCGAGCGCACCGAGAGGCCTTGTCGCGACCGTGAACGGATCGAACGTTTTCATCACTTGGTCCTCTCCCTTGGAAGATGGGGGAAGACCTATCGTCGGTTACACGCTCATGCGAGGGGTCACTCCAGAGGACCTTGAGGACATAGCTATGCTGGAGGACGTTCTGACATACCTCGATGAGGACGTGGAGAGGGGGACCACATACTTCTACTCGGTGATTGCCGTGAATGAGGTGGGACGAAGCGACCTATCGGATACAATCGAGATATA
Organism: Methanobacteriota archaeon; assembly: GCA_030594725.1. Taxonomy (GTDB): domain Archaea; phylum Thermoplasmatota; class DTKX01; order DTKX01. The sequence goes on along the minus strand of JAUVEQ010000196.1, from coordinate 1,179 downwards.
CATCAAGCCTGAGGCAAAGGAGAAGAGCCCGGGATTCGTCGGCGTGTTGGTTTTTATCGCGTTGGGAACGGTGGCCGTCATATCGATCCATAGAAGGGGCAAGATAATTACCCTCACTCGTTCACGGAATAGTGGACGCCCCATGGGTGGTGCACCCGCACGGTTATCGGGAAGCTGCCGCGGATGCTCTCGGAGATGATGCAGAAGTCGGTGAACCTCTCCAGGGCCCGCTCGAGCCGCTTCCGCTCCTTCTCCGTCACCTCGATGCGGATGTCTATCTCCAGGGCCTTCACCCGGCGGAACTTCTCCTCCGTCAGGCGCATGTCCACGTGCCCCCTGGCACGGAGCGTGGTGGGTTCGACCCTGGCCTTGGCCAGGTAGTAGTTGAGGCTGGCCGTCATGCAGTAGGTGGTGGACATGTTCAGCATCGTGACGGCCTCGGGGCCGTAGCCGATCCCCACGGGGAAGGGCGTGGTCAGGAGGAGGTCGCCCTCCTTGGTCCTGAAGCGGGCGTCGAACTGGCAACCCTCCTTGTGCTTCAGCTCCACATCGCAGATCTTCTCGAAGGGGTCGCCCTCGATCTCACCGTACACATGGGGGTGGTGGCCCTCACCCTCCTCTTCCATACGCGGTGAATGGTCCACTTGGGGCATTACTCTTTCGGCTTGACTGGGGGTGGTGCGGGAGGCGCTCACGACCTGGGACTGGATGCCGCAGGTGTCGTGGACGACGTCGACCAGGCGGTCGGAGGGAGCGGGCTCCAGCAGGTGATGGCTGCCCAGCCTGAATGCGGCGACCTGCTCCGGTGTGATCTCGGCCATCCCTCGGTCTCCCTCCCGTCTGGATGGGCGTTTTTCATAGATATTGATTGTTCGTCCGAAAAGTATATGGCCTTCACAGGTTTTTAGGGGCACCGAAGGTCACTTAGGGACGGGGCTCCCTGGTGGTGAGGAGGAGAGAAACTTGAGTTCAAGAAGGTTTGTAAGTGTGATGAGCGTCGCGACCGTACTTCTGATGGTGCTGGCGGGGTTCGCGGCCGTTCCTGCGGGAGCGGGAGACGAGGAGAAGTTCGAGGTTATCGTGCTCTTCAACGAGAAGATCGACGAGCAGGTGATCAAGGACAACAATGGCAAGGTGGAAAAGAAGTTCTCTTTGATGCCTGCCGCCATGACAACCATA
>JAUVEQ010000178.1 GCA_030594725.1 Methanobacteriota archaeon | reverse complement strand
TCCGGTAGACCGTGTCTGACACTGCCTTCCTGATATCGGACGTGGGCACACCTCTTGAACGTCACGTACCTGACAGGCCATATATACAGTTATCGCAGGCGAGAGAGGAGCTGCCAGGGTCCGCCGGGCGGCGGGGTGTTCACGGGTTTCCGGTCCGGTCGTTGCCCCGCATCGGACCTCCATCCACCCACCTCCATCCACCCACCTCCATCCACCCCCCCGAAAATGCCTTTAGGTCAGGGGCCCCTCACGTCATGGGACCAGCGTGGAATGGACGGAGAAGTACAGGCCCAGGACACTGGGTGACGTGGTCGGGAACAACAAGGCGGTCCAGTCGTTGCTCTCGTGGGCACGGTCCTGGGAGAGTGGCAAGCTCCCGAAGAAGCGGGCGGTGATCCTCGCCGGGAGCGCGGGCGTGGGGAAGACCAGCGCCGCCCATGCCCTGGCCTCCGACATGGGGTGGGGCGTGATCGAGCTGAACGCCTCGGACACCCGCAACGCCGACGCCATCAAGCGCGTCGCGACGGCCGGGGCCCTCAACCAGACCTTCACCGACACGGGGGAGTTCCTTACCTCCGACGCGGGTGGCCGCAAGCTGATCATCCTGGACGAGGCGGACAACGTTCATGGCAACATCGACAGGGGCGGGATCCGGGCGATACTGGACACCATCCGAAAGACCCATCAGCCCATCGTGCTCATCGTGAACGACCTTTACGAACTCACCCGCCACTCCTCCACCTTCAAGACCCAGTGCCTCACGATCAAGTTCTCAAGCATCTCCGCCCGGTCGATCAAGCCCGTGCTGCGTAGGATCTCGATATCGGAGCACGTGGACGTGGAGGACGCGACCCTGGAGGCCATCGCACAGCGCACCTCGGGAGACCTCCGGTCCGCCATAAACGATCTCCAGGCCCTGTCGGAGGGCCGCAGCTACGTGGGGCTTGAGGACGCTGACGCCGTGGGCAAGCGGGACAACAGGGTGACGATGTACGACGCCATCCGGACGATCCTGAAGACGGACAACATCCGGTCGGCCAAGAAGGCGGCGAACGAGCTGGACGAGGACCCCGAGTTCCTACTGCTGTGGCTCTCGGAGAACGTCCCCATCGAGTACAAGGAGCTGGGCGACCTGGCCCGCGGGATGGAGGCGGTGGCCCGTGCCGACCTCTTCCTCCAGAGGGCCAGGAGGACCCAGAACTACCGCTTGTGGGCCTACGCCATCGACATGATGACCGGAGGCGTGGCAACGGCGAAGGACAAGGAGTACAGGTTCTACAACCGGTACCGTTTCCCCATGTGGTTGGCGACCATGGGGCGCACCAAGGGCATCCGCGCGACCCAGAACTCCCTCTCGCACAAGCTGACGACCCACTGCCACACGTCGGCCTCCATCGCCCGTGCCGACCTGATCCCCTTCTACCGCCAGATGTTCGACCTGGACGGCGCCTTCGCCGTGGAGCAGACGGCCCGCCTGGAGCTGAGCGGCAGCGAGCTGGCGATGCTCCTGGGGGACGACCGGGACGGGAAGCGCGTGCAGATGCTGATGGAGGCCGCGGAGGCCAGGGAGACCAGCGGTCACATCGACCCGGGCGGCCTGGGCCTCGCGGCCTTCGCCGCCGAGGAGGTCGCCGAGGCGGATGACGAGGGGGCCGGTGGACCCGGGGAGAACGGGAAGGCGAACGGGAACGCGAACGGGAAGGCGAACGGGAACGCGAACGGGAACGGCAAGGGCGATGGCGGTGGCGATGGCGACGCGGGAGCCGAGGAGCCCGAGACTCAGCGTAGCCTGTTCGAGTTCTGATGTACCGGGGCACCGGGGCAACGAAGGCGAAAACCTCTTAGGCCCGGTCCACATTGCGCGCCCATATCGGGTGAACTTGCCATGAACAAGGACCTAAGGCGAATCCTTGAGAAGCAGAAGTACCGGGTTGTGGGTGACCACTCCGGGGTCAAGGTCTGCCACTGGCTGGGCCAGCGGCTCATCCACAACAGGTCCTGCTACAAGGAGCGGTTCTACGGCATCAACAGCCACCGCTGCCTACAGATGACGCCCGCGGTGAACGACTGCACCCAGATGTGCCTGTTCTGCTGGCGGTTCCAGGGCTTCGGGTCCACCCTTCCCGAGGTGCACGATGACCCCCAGGAGGTGCTGGAGGGCTGCCTGAAGGCCCACAGGAACCTGATCCAGGGGTTCAAGGGAGACCCCCGGTGCTCGCCCGAGGACTTCGCGGAGGCCATGGAGCCCAACCAGGTGGCCTGCTCGCTGTCGGGGGAGCCCACCCTGTACTCGCGCCTGGGCGAACTGTTCGAGGCTTGCCACGATCGGGGCATGACCACCTTCCTCGTCACCAACGGGACCCGACCCGATGTGCTGGCGGAACTGGACCCCCTGCCCACCCAGCTCTACGTGTCCGTGGTGGCGCCTGATGTGGAGACCCACCGGAAGCTGTGCGCCCCCTTCGAGGCCTCCGCCTGGGACGACCTGATGCGGACGTTGGACCTACTGCCATCCCTGGACACCCGTACGGTGATACGCCACACCCTCGTGGCCGGCTACAACATGGGGAACGAGGAGAGCTACTCCCGGCTCATCGAGCGGGCCGACCCGGACTTCGTCGAGGCGAAGGGCTACGTGTTCGTCGGGGACTCCCGGCGCCGCATGACCCTTGACAACATGCCCTCCCACGACGCGGTGAGGGCCTTCTCCAAGCGGCTCGCCGAGTGCTCTGGTTACGAGGTCCGGAACGAGCAGCACTCGAGCCGTGTGGTCCTGCTGGCGCGACCCGGCATGGGTTCCACTCGCATAGATGGGAAGTGATGGTCGCCTAGGGGGGCGGGTCAGTTCAGGCGGACCGTCTCCAGGTTCTTCGGCGCCCGCGTCTCCAGATTGAACTTGCGATGGATGGCCGACGAGAGCTCCAGCACCTTCGACTCCTCGCCATGGACGAAGATGATGCGGTCGGGCTTGGGATTTATCTTCTGGACGAAGTTGGCAAGCTGCTTGCGGTCGCTGTGACCCGAGAAGCCCTCGGAGGTCTCGATCTGCATCCTGACCTTGACGGTGATGGCCTTCCCTCGCTCGGTGAAGGGCACCTCGGACCATCCCCGCTGCAGGCGGCGGCCAAGGGTCCCCTCGGCCTGGTAACCGACGAAGATCATGGTGTTGTTCGGGTTATCGGCCCAGTTCTTGAAGTACTCCATCACGGGTCCGCCGTTGAGCATGCCCGAGGTCGCCAGCACGATGGCAGGGTCCGGGTCGTCCACGACCTGGGTCCGCTTCTCCATGTGGTCCACGTTCTGGAAGATCTCCGACAGGAAGGGGTTCTCGCCCCTCTGGAAGATGAGGTTCCGCAGGTTGGCGTTCAGGTACTCCGGGTAGGCGGTGTGGATGGCCGTCGCCTCCCAGATCATTCCGTCCATGTAGACGGGCACCTTGGGAATGTTGCCATTGCGCATCAGCTGTTCGATGACGATCATGACCTCCTGCGAACGACCCACGGCGAACACGGGTACCAGCACCTTGCCGCCCCGGTCCAGGGACCGGTTGATGATCTCTCGCAGGAGCCGCTTGGCCTCCTTTCGGGTGGGCTGGAAGTCGTTGCGAGCGCCGTAGGTGGACTCCATCACCAGGGTCTCCAGGCGGGGGAAGTTGTCGTGGGCCTGGGAGAACAGCCAGGTCTTCTCGTACTTCATGTCCCCGGTCAGGGCTATGTTGTGCACCCCGTCACCCACGTGGAAATGGGCTATGGAGGAGCCCAGGATGTGTCCAGCGTTCTGCAGGGTGAGACGGAGGTCGGGGGCTATATCGGTGGTGTCACCGTATCTCAGGGGGAGGCAGTGCTTCACCATCTCCCTGATGTGGGAGCTGTCGTAGGGGGCCGTCTTGCCCTCGCCGTAGGCGACCTTCAGGTAGTCGATGAGCAGTAGGGACGAGAGGTCACGGGTGGGGGCGGTGCAGTACACCGGCCCGTCGAAGCCGTACTTGAACAGGAGGGGAACGAGCCCCGAGTGGTCAAGGTGGGCGTGGGTGAGCACCACCGCATCGATGGACTCGAAGGGCAGCACCTCGGGGAGGTTCAGGTAGGGCGAGCCCGCGTCCTGGGAGAAGCGCACGCCGCAGTCGATGAGGACCTTGGAGTCCTTGGTGGTCAGCAGGCTGCTGCTGCGACCGACCTCCCGGAAGCCGCCCAGGGCCGTGAGGCGGACCCAGTTGTCCCCGCTGCCGATCTCACGGTTGATGCGCCGGCCGATCTTCTTGAGCCAGGTCTTCCTGTCATCCGCGACTAGTCGCAGGTAGCCACGGATCTCACCGACGGTCTTGGAGGGGATGGAAGGGGTGCGGATGACCTTGGGGGCCCATCCTATCTGACGCTTGATCTCGTTGAGGTGCGCCCCGTGCTTGCCTATGGCGATCCCTGGGGTCAGGGCCTCGATCGTCACCTCCCCGGTGTCGGGGGAGAAGAAGATATCGGTGATCTGGGCCTCCTCCGGGATGATGGCGCGGATCTTCTTATCGGCCTTTTCGGGCTCCAAGAGCAACGAAGGGTCGGGACGTATGGCCACGCGGCGCTTCAGGCCCTGGGCCAGTTGTCGCACCAGCTCGTTGCTGGAGGCGAAGGCCTCCAGGTTCTTGGTGTAGATCACAACGGTCGGGCCCTCGAACTCGATGGTGGTTATCTCCACGCTGGGCGGTACGATGCGTCCCACCGTCTCCTCGGCTTCCTTGATGAACTGCTCAACGGGCATAGAACTACCCCTGAATGGGCTTCACTGAAACGACAAGGATGGACCGGTGGCGGGATGAAGGCCCCGTCTACTTTAGTCCCATCTTCTTCGCGCGCTCCTTGATCTCCTTCTCGGTGAGGAGATTGAAGCCCTTGTTATTGATGATAGCTATCTCGATCCCGTCGCCGGACGCGGCATCACGGGCCATCGCGGCCGTGATGGCCCTGATCACCAGGTCCGCTCCCTCCGAGGTCGTTAATCCAGACTTGAAGTTGTCCTCGAGCACGCCGTACACGAAGGGAGAGCCAGAGCCGGTCGAGACGTACTCGTCCTCGATGCTCCCTCCCGCGGCGTCCAGCGAGTAGACGTGGCCTCCCGAGGGGTCCACGCCGGCGATTATCAACTGCACCCAGTACGGGAAGTACGCCCTCCCGGAGAGGATGTTGGCCATCAACGTCGACGCGGCCATGACCGACATGGGTTGGCTGCGCTTGAGCCGGTACAGCTCCGCCTCCGCCTTGATGTACCTGGCCAGCGTCTGAGCGTCACCCACGAGGCCCGCGACGGTGAGGCCAAGATTGTCATCTATCTTGAAGAGTTTCTGGGTTTTCTTGTGGGCGATCAGGGTACCTGCGGTGGCGCGGTGCTCGGTCGCCATGACGACCCCGTTCTTGCATACAAGCGCGGTCGTAGTAGTTCCGGTTTGCTTAAGTTCCTTTGACATGCAAAACACTCCGGAGAACCAACGGTCCCTGAGAAGCGAATGGCGAAATACCCCGGTATCTATTTAAGGATTTCCCCATCGGCCAGAGGGCTCTGGGACACCCTCATGGGGCATGGACGAGGGCCACGTGGTTCGCACCCGCGTCCCACGAACGGACCACCTCGAGGCCGCCACCCACCAACAGATCTGCAAGTTCTCCAGGTGAGATCACCCGAAGGTACCTGTCGACGGTGGGGCCTCCTGGGGCACGCCATGGGACCAGCATGTCAGCGCCATCCCCTCCCTCCATCGGTCTTGCGTGGGCCCCGAGGGCCACATCGGGATCATCGAGGGCCCAGACCGATACGACAGCCTCGCCTCCGGGGGCGAGCACCCTGCGGACCTCCGAGACCGCGTCCTTCCTGCCCTCGGCCTCTTGGATGTGATGGATCACGGCCACGGCAAGCACGGCCCCCGCGGCATCCGTCGCGATCGGCAGGTCACGGGCGTCGCCAATGAACAGGTCCGTATCCCGGCCCACGCGCTGACGGGCGATGGCCAGCAGCCGGACCGAGAGATCTACCCCTATGCCCCGCATCCCCCTCTGGACTGCCACTGCCAGGTGGCGGCCGTTGCCGCAACCCACGTCCACCACGGGGCCCTCGAGGGGTCCCATGCCCTCCAGCCAATCGGTGACGAAGGACCAGGGTCGGGCCCGCGTAGCGTCGAAGGCCTCGGCTATGCTGTCGAAGGTATCCCCGGGGTTGACGGGGGTCGGGGTCAACGGTCGCGTCCTCCCGTCACTTCCTCCGTCGACGGGACACGGTCGCCATCGCGGCCACCATGCCCAGGACCAGGACCGCCAGGATGGCGCCAGGACCCGGTG
>JAUVEQ010000068.1 GCA_030594725.1 Methanobacteriota archaeon | reverse complement strand
ACCGGTGCCTGGTTCGGTCTGGTCGGTTGGGTGATGATACCCTTCCAGGGCTCTGGCGGCATCACGGCGTCCATCGTTGGCCGGTCCGTCGGGATGAGGGCAAGCTATGTGATCTCCGCCGTGGGTGTGGGCGCCCTCATCGCGGCGTTCGTCATCGGCGTGGTCGCGAGCAGGGGATGGGCGGCCATCAGGGAGAACTTCCTGTTGGGTATCGTCTACATACTCGTCGTGGTCCTCATCACCCTGGTGCTCTACAACCTCTACAAGAAACGTCAGAAGAAGTTGCAGGAACAGATGGTGCAGGGCTCCTAGGGCCCCTACCAGTTCTTGAAGGGGTTGTCCTTGATGAGAGGCTCCTCCTCATCCTTGGGCTCCTCGACCGCTGGAACCTCCTCGGCCGGCCCTCCCTGGCCCGTGTCCTGGACGACCCTGAACACCTTGATGCCCGCGAAGGCGACGATAACGATCACGATGACGGCCACGACGACCCAGACCCATGGGAAGGTCTCCTCCACGGCCTCCACGTCGAAGCTGTACGTGCTGGAGACCGTGTTGTCCCCGTCGTTCACCCGAAGCTCCATCGTGTGGTTGCCGGGCTTGAGGCCGTAGAGGACGATGGTATCGCCCTCTCCCACCTCCTTGCCGTTGAAGAACCAGAGGTAATGGAGGTCGGACTTGTGGTTGTCCTCGTCCTCCACCACTGCGGCCAGGCTTAGCATGTCCCCCTCCTTGAGATGTTCCTTCAGGGTCTCGACGCGGATGGCCACCGTGGGAGGGTCGTTGTGGGAAAGGACGGTAACGTCGAAGTACACGTCGGAGTAGAGGCCTGCCTCGTCCTGAACATGGACCCGTACCTGGTGCTTGCCAATGTTGTTCTGTGAGGGGGTGAAGTTGATCTCCCCGGTGCGAGGGTCGATGTCGAACATCGAGGTGGTGTCGGAGAAGGTGAGCCTGTCGCCCAGGTCGGGGTCCATGGCTACGATGAACATGAGGACCTGCTCATCCTCGTGCCAGATCTGTTCCTCCACGGGCTCGATCACGGGAGGCTGGTTGATGTTGATGACCACCAGCTCCCAGGGCATGGTGTGGCTGAGGCCGCCCGAGTCGGTCACCGTCAGGTTGACATGGTGGGTCCCGACGTCGTCGTTGGTGGGCGTGAACGTGATGATACCGCTGGGGAGGATCGAGAACAGCTGGGGGTCCACAGTGAAAGTGTGGGACTCGAACGGGTCCTCGAGAAGGTCAGGGTCGGTGAACGGAACGGTGTACGAGAACAGCTCGCCCTCGGTCAGCTGGGCGCGGTCGAGCTCGGCCAGGACCGGCGGGTCGTTCACGTTGACGACCTCGATGGACACGTTGATCTGGTCCGCGGCCCCCATCGGGTCCCGGGCGATCACGGATATGTTCACGATGCCGACGTGCTCTCCTTCTGGCACCCACGTGAGGCGCCCGTTCTGGAGCCCCATGAACATGCTTCCGACGCTGCCGACCAGCGTCCAGGAGAACTGACGGTCCCCGTCCTCATCCAGGGCTGTGAAGTTGTACGAGAACAGTTCGTCCTCGAAGGCGACCAAGGCCCCCGGGTCCACGATGGACGGCCTGTCGTTGACGTTGGTGATGGACATGGCGAAGGTCACGCTTGCCTTGTTCCCTTGGCTATCTGAAAGGGTGACGGTCACGTTGTACCGTCCCACATCAGCCTGCGATGGCGTGAACACGATCTGGCCAGTGGCCGGGTCAACGTCGAAGATCGGTGTGTCATCGGAGAAGGTGAGGGTGTCACCGTAGGGCACGTCCGGGTCGTAGAAGGACAGATTGAGCTCCACGGGCACGTCCTCGTCGATGAACAGGTCCCCGGGGTCGTCCAACGTGGGCGGGTCGTTCACCGGGTCCACCGTGACGGTGATGTTGTCCGAGGCGGTGCTGAGACCCCACACGTCCATGCCTGTGAACCGGAAGGTGAGCTCGCCGGCCCAGTCGTCGGCCACTGTGATGAAGTTGACGTTGTGGCCATCGACGTGGATGACCGCATGGACGAGGGAGGCGTTCTCCTCGTACTCGACCGAGTACGTGAGGTCGGGACCGTTGAAATCGTCGTCGAAGCTGAGGGCCAGGTCAAGCCCCTTCGAGAGGTCCACGTCCTCGGTCATCACCACGTCCGCAGCGCCCAGGAACTCGGGTGGCTGGTTGTTGACCTCCCTGACGCTCACGGAGAGGGCCGAGACCCTCACCAGCCCCCAGGTGGGCTGCCGGACCTTGAACACGAAGGGAGCGCTGACGGCCTGGGGGGACGGGGGTATCGAGTCCACGTAGGTCTGCAAGGCAGCCTTGAAGCCCTGGGCGTCGTCCAGCGTCACGCTTCCGGTGAATGGCCCGCTGACGCTCCAGATGGAGGGGCCATCGGCGATGGCCAGGGCCACGTTCTCGGGGCGCTGGAGCGTGTCGTTCCGAAGAACGCTGGCCACCACGTAGTCGGTGGACACGTACCCGATGTCGGGCCAACCGACGGCGTTCGCCTTGTCATGCATCCCGAACACCAGGATGTTCACATGTCCGAAGCTGTCGGTGTAGTCGTAGGGGTTCATCAGGGTGTGGGAGAACATCCGCACCTGATCGCGGGAGTCGTTCGCAGCGTAGCTGTTGGTGAGGAGCCACTTGTTGCCGGTGTAGTTCCAGACGTACATCATCGCCCCGTGGGTGATGGTGTCGTTCTCGAGGTTCTGGCCGAAACCGTGCCAGGTCAGCTCGAGGCGCACCATGTCCGTCTTGTCGACGAGCATGTCCAACATGTGATATGGATAATGGAAGGGCGGGGGACCCAGGCCCTGGGTGGTACCGCTCGTCACGTTCTGGCCGTCCAGGGAGGCGATGGCGTCCTCCATTTCCCCGTCGAAGCGGAACTGGTTGTAGTTGGATGGCGAGGTCACGGGCGGAAAGGCACCGTTCTCGCCCCTGTAGGCCACGTGGGACGCGCCAGGAGCGTCGCCGAAATCGGTGGGGGTGCCTTTCAGGCTGTAGCGCTCCACGCCCTCCAGCGTGATGCTGGCAGCGGTGACCGTCCCCGAGTTGGGAATGGAAACGTGGTAGGTGGAGTTCTCACGGGACCGCTCGAAGTTCACTCCGACCGGGACGTTGTGCTCCTCGAAGCGCTTCACAGTCCAGCTGCCCCTGTCCCCCGTCCGGTCGTCCCCGTCATTCCCGGCCGCGCCCGCCAAGGCCGCAGCCAGCGGCATAACGAGGAGTAGGACCGATAGCGTTAGGACGGCCAGTTTTCCAACCTTTCCCACGATACCACCAAGCCAGGCGCTATAGAGCCAGGTCTTATAAAAGGGTTTTCAACGAGGACATCCTCGTGGGAACGGGGAAGCTTTTAATCGGCCCGCGGCCCATAGTACGTCCGATAGTCTTGGGCCGCCTCCTCATCGTGCTCGTGGTGATCGTCGTTGCGCTTGTCATAGCGGTCGCCATCGTGGGCCTGTACATCCGCCAGTACCAGCACCTTCATGTTGACGTCGACTCGGCCAAGAGCAATTACAGCCTCGAGATAGGCGATGTGTACGAGCTCACCCTGGTCCTTCGCCTCACCAACGACGGTAACGTTGACCTTTACGTCCCCCCCACCACGTTCGACCTGTACGTGGACGGAGTGAAGGCGGGTCCGGGCGAGGCCACGGAGGTCACCGTCCCCGCAGGCAGCATGGCATGGACAACGGCCGTCGTCGAGGTCAGCGAGGCACACGCTCCCCTCGCGTACATTGCCCTGGTGGACCCGGGCGAGGACAAGATAACCCTGATCGGCGAGGCCCACGTGGAGGTTGGACCCTTCACGCTGGACTACCCCTTCGAGGAGTCCTTCATGATGAACGTGTGAGCAATTCACCAAGGCCCGAACGAGGACCAAACCTTTTTTGTGTGACCTCGACCATCCTAGCCAGAGCACCAGGAGGCCATGGCCTGGAGAACGAGGACCCCCACAGGCGCAAGCGCAAGGGCAGGTCCGCCTCGGGAGAGGTGGACGGTCCCATCATGCAGCCAAAGGCCACCATCTTCGAGAAGGTGGAGACCGACGAGGCCACCTCGACGGACGAGTTCGAACCGGTCTCACACGACGAACCCGAAGTCGAATGGGCCACCGGGGAGGATGGGGAGGTGGTGGAGGAGCGATGGGAGGCCCTGCTGGAGGACCTCTTCACCGACTTCGAGGACCAGGAGGACATGGATGCTTTCGAGGAGGTCATCGAGAACCTTGGCTGGTCATCTGGAGAGGTGATATGGGAGGGCATGGACTTCGACCAGATGTTCACGGACTCGGGCGAGTTCCATGCCTTCGAGCTCCTCTCCCGCAAGGACCAGCGAGCCTTCCTCAGGGACCGCCTCAGGACCCAGCAGGCATCCGATGTGGCCGAGGCGGGGGACGGGGAGATCGACCTTGACCCCGACAGGCGAAACGACCCTAGCAGGGTCAAGCCCGCCCCGGCAAAGGCGACCGATAGGAAGGGCTCCGGGTCCCTGGTCTCGTACGAGACCGAGACGGAGCACCTGCCCGAGGACCTTGACATCGGCATCGCAACGGACAAGGGAAAGCGACGAAGACGTACTTGAACCGGTCATGCCAGCTTCGGGGCCAGTACCCTTCAGAAGGGATAGGATTTAAGTAGATGGAATCTCCTAATGCAAGATACGGGGGAACGAACACTGGTCGTTAACACCATCGGACTGATCATCTTCGTCGTCGGCGTCATCCTGATATTGGCCGAGGCCTTCACCCCCGGGACCTTCATCCTGGTGCCAGGCATCGCCCTCATGATCGTGGGCGCGCTCCTCATGGCACTACCAGAGCTCACGACCAGCCTGTGGGCCCCTGTGATCTTCATCCTCGCCTTCGTGCCCGCCTTCCTGATCGCCTTCTACTTCTACAAGCACCTGGCTCCGCCCGGTAAACCTACAACATTGTCCTCCGATGCCCTCGTGGGGAGGACGGGCTGGGTCAAGAAGGACGTCTCACCCGGCAACATCAGGGGCAAGGTCATGATCGAGCAGGAGATCTGGAGCGCCACCTCGGAGCAGGTCATACCCGAGGGGACCAAGGTGGTGGTCACCGCCGTCGTGGGGGTCAAGGTGGTGGTTCGACCGGTGGACCAGAGCACCACGACCAGTTGGGAGGAGACCCTCGTGGAGGTGGACGCCTAGGGGCGCCCGCCCAATCAATATACATTCATCACATTCGAGGAAGTGATATCGATGGAAGACGGGATTCGCAAGCCCATGTGGGCCCGAGGGGCCTTCGTGGCGATGTTGACGATTGTGACAATGGCCATGCTGGCCTCGGCCGTGGCCGCCCAGGACGAGGAGCCCAGTTCCGAGGTCTACTTCTTCTGGTTCATCTTCATACTGATCGCGCTGCTACTGGTGTTCCTGCTGTACAAGGGAGTTGTCATCATCCAACCCTACGAGCAGGGCCTCAAGATCGTGCTGGGCAAGTACTCTGGCCGGTTGAACCCCGGCCTCAACCTCGTTCCGCCGCTCATCACCAAGGTGATGCGCATGGACCTGCGTACCCAGGTGTTCGACGTACCCCAGCAGGAGGTCATCACCAAGGACAACTCGCCCACCCGGGTGGACGCCATCATCTACATCAAGGTCGTCGATCCGGAGAAGGCGTTCTTCCAGGTGACGAACTACAAGCTGGCCACGGTGGCCCTGGCCCAGACCACCCTCCGGTCCACCATCGGGGACATGGAGCTGGACGAGGTGCTGTACAACCGGGCCGTCATCAACCACCAGCTCAGGGACACCCTGGACGAGGCCACGGACCCGTGGGGAGTCAAGGTGGAGATGGTGGAGATCCGCGAGGTGGACCCCGTGGGCGCGGTCAAGGCGGCCATGGAGGAGCAGACCGCCGCGGAGAGGGAGCGACGTGCGGCCATACTGCGCGCCGACGGTGTGAAGCGGTCGGCCATCCTTGAGGCGGAGGGCGCCAAGCGGTCACGCATCCTGCAGGCGGAGGGCATCAAGCAGTCGAAGATCGTCGAGTCAGAGGGCGAGCGGCTGCGCCAGATCCTGGAGGCCCAGGGAGAGGCCCAGGCGCTTCGCATCCTGGCCGTCGGCGCGGCCACGCTGGACCAGAAGGCCCTCACGGTCAAGTCCCTCAACACCCTGGCCACCATGGCCTACGGGAAGGCCACCAAGATCATATTCCCCTTCGAGGTCAGCAAGCTCATCGAGGGTGCCGCCGAGTACATGGGCGCCAGCCGGACCGTGCCTGACCGCCCCGTCACGGATGTTGCGGAGCTGGAGCGCATCGTCGGCCCGACCCACAACATTCTCGGGGAGATACCATCACCGGAGAACATAGCGGCCCAGCTGCAGTCCATCGAGAAGGAGAAAGAGGACGAGAGCAAGGAAACGATGGAACTGGCCGAGCGGGTGATGACCCATGAGCTGGATCTCGACGCCTCGGACACCATGTCCTTGGAGAGGAAGCCGAGGGAGACGTTGGGAAAGTAGTAGGTTCCCGTGACCCATGGGTCGAACGTATCGTCACGACAGGACAGAGCTGGTGCTGGACCTCTGGTGCTGGACGATGGACGGTCCAGGCATCGCCTTGGGACCTAGGTGTCCTTCTCCATGTGGACGTCCATCTGAGGGAAGGGGATCTCGATCTCCTCCTCGGCGAAGCGCCTGTTGATCTCGAGGCGCGCATCGTGGGCGATCTTCCACTGGTCGAAGAGGTCGTTGATCCACGCGGTGGCCTTGAAGTTCAAGGAGCTGTCACCGAACTCCTGGAAGCGGCAGAACGGCGCCTTGTCGGGGTCGTCGAGGATGACACCGGGCTGATCCCTCAGGGCCTGGAGCATGATCTCCTGGACCTTGTCCAGGTCGGAACCGTACGCGACGCCGACGGCGACCTTGGTCTTGAACTTGTGGTCGGGCTCGGTCAGGTTCACGATCTTGCTTCCCGCCATCTCGTTGTTCGGGAATATGACGATGTCGTGGTCGAACCTGTTGTAGAGCCACGTGGTCCGGAGCCCGATCTTCTCCACGCGACAATAGTCGCCGTCAATGAGGATGGTGTCCCCCACCTTGAAGGGCCGGTCGGTCATGAGGAAGATGCCTGCGAAGAAGTTGGCCAGCGTGTCCTGCATCGCGAAGGCGATGACCAGGCCGATTATGCCGAAGCCGGCGATGAACACCGTCACGTTGACACCCTGGGTGGAGGCGATCCAGAACAGGCCAAGTATGATGATGAGGAGCCCACCGATCTTGTCGATGAGGGGAACGAGCACGTCGTCCAGCTCCGTCTCCGTCCTCTTGGAGTACTCCATGCCCAGGGGCATGAAGACCGCCTTGAACACCTTGTAGGCGAGGTAGACCACAAGGAATGGCACCACGATGGCGTAGACCTTCATCAGCCCGTCCATGAACCAGTCGGGAACGTTGGGGAACACCTGCATCGACTGGATGAACCCGTAGAAGAAGATGAACCCGATAACGGGACCCCCGATTATCTTGAGGATCTTCTCGTCCACTTCCGTCTCGGTGTCCTTGAAGACCCTGCGAAGTATCGGGCGCACGATGAGCAGGACCGCCAAGCCGATGAGGACCCATATGAGCAGCAGTACCACGAACTGGCCCCAGGGTTCGTCAAGGGGAGGAGGCAAGTCTATATCGTATCCAAGGAAATCCACCATGATATCCCACCGTCGCGGGGGATGGCAGGATGTGCAGAAAAAGGTTGTCCCCCGGCCGATCCGGTCAGGGGAACATCAGATGAGGCTTATCCAACTGACGATTGCGTCCTCCTCCACCTGCTTGGCGAAGAGTGCCGCATCCTCGAAGTGGACCTCGAGCCTTCCAACGCATCCGGGGACCAGGCATCTTCCCCCCAGGTTGTTCACCTGGATGGCGCCGCAATCGTCGCAGACCATCCTTGGTATGAACTTCCTCTCCACAGGTCGCACCGGGGGTCAGATGGAACGTCAGTATATAAATAATTTAGCGAGTTACGGTCTCGCTGGTCCCCGAAAAAGGCCCAGATCGGACCACGGCCAGTACCCCCTGCCCAGGTGGACAAGTTTTTTATACAGGTAGGCGGTACGGAGGGACCGTCGCCCTAGGGGTGAGTATGTGAAGATGCCCAGGAACGTCAGTCGGTACTGTCCCACGTGCAAGAAGCACACCCTCCACGCCGTCGAGAGAGTGAAGAAGAAGAAGGCGTCGGAGCACAAGATGGGCCAGCGGCGATTCCGGCGAGTGATGGCCGGTTACCGTGGTTTCCCCCGTCCCAAGTACGAGGGTCGTGAGAAGCCCACCAAGCGGGTGGCCCTGCGCTATCGTTGCAAGGACTGCAGCAAGGCCCACCAGTCGCCTAGCATACGGGCCAAGAGGTTCGAGCTCACGGAGTGATGATCAAGATGGAAGAGGAACCACAGGAGGTCGTCCATGGCGGCTTCGTAAAGGTGAAGTGCACCGATTGCAGCAACGAACAGGTCCTTTTCTGGCGTACCAACACCGTCGTCAACTGCCAGGTGTGCGGTGGCACCCTTGCGGAACCGACCGGCGGCAAGGCCGACCTCAAGGGCGAGATGGTAGGGGTTGTCGAGTAATGGGAAAGCTCGTGGGCTTCCCCGAGGAGGGGGAGCTGGTCGTGGGAACTGTTGCCAAGGTCGAGAACTTCGGCGCCTTCGTCAAGCTGGAGGAGTACCCTGGAAAGGAGGGCTTCATCCACGTTGCCGAGGTGGCGCCCGGCTGGGTCAAGTACATCCGCGACTACGTCCGCGAGAATCAGAAGATCGTCACCAAGGTCATGTCGGTCCACACCAAGAAGGGTCACATCGACCTCTCGCTCAAGCAGGTCAACGAGCACCAGCGGCGCGAGAAGATCCAGCAGTGGAAGAACGAGCAGCGGGCTGAGAAGCTGTTCGAGCTGATCGCCGAGCGCAGCGGTATTACCCCCGATCATGCCTGGGAGGAGTTCGGGAACCGTCTTGTGGAGGAGTTCGGCACCCTCTACGGCGCCCTGGAGGAGGTCGCCCTCAACTCGAAGGTCCTCGCCGACGAGGGGTTCGAGGGTGTCTGGACCGAGAACTTCATCCAGGTGGCCCAGGACAGCATCGTCCCCCCCACGGTGGAGATACGCGGCTACTTCAAGCTGGGTAGCATCTCGCCCAACGGCGTTGATGTGATCCGCGAGGCCCTGAAGCTGGCCGACAAGGTGGAGGACGACGAGATAACGATAAACGTCCAGTACCTCGGGGCGCCCCGGTACGGCGTCCAGGTCAAGGCCCTCAACTACAAGGATGCGGAGGAGGAGCTGAAGCTGGCCCAGGATCGTGTGATAGGATACATGACCGAACACGGTGGAGAGGGCAGCTTCCACCGCACGGAGACGTGATGGGTATGGCGCTCAGCCGCTGCCCGGTATGCGGCGATTACACCCTGGAGAACGCATGCTCCAGCTGTGGCGGGAACACCGAGCGCGCGGGCCCCGCCAGGTACTCACCCGAGGACCGGTACGGCAGGTACCGGCGCGCCCTCAAGAAGCAGGCCGAAGGCCAAGAGGATAATGAATAGGAGGATGAAGAGCATGGATGTTGAGATCGTCTTCGAGGAACGCCCGGAACTCCGGGACCCCATCTTCGTGGAGGGACTGCCCGGCGTGGGCAACGTGGGCAAGCTGGCCGCCGAGCACCTACTGGAGGAGGTCGGGGCGAAGCGGTTCGCCGTGGTCTTCTCCAAGTACTTCCCTCCCCAGGTCCTGGTGGAGGACGATGGCACGATCAAGCTCGTCC
>JAUVEQ010000222.1 GCA_030594725.1 Methanobacteriota archaeon | reverse complement strand
TCCGGTGCGCACTCGCGCACCGTCATTGCCAGGACAGGGGCATGGTCAGTGCGGACCACGCCGGACCCCGGGGAGGCGCCACCGGCTGTGGGGCGGGGGGGCCCGTCGCGCCGCCGCTCCCACGTCCTCCCCTCGAGCGGGCCCCGGGCAGCCGGCCCCCCATCCAAACCCCGGTCGGGCACGCCGTCCTCCACGGCGGCGACGACGGCGTTCCTGCCCACCGTGTTGCCGCAGACGACGGCCCCGACCACGACCGGTTTTCCTTGTATAGCGCGTTATTTGCAAACCACCATTTTAAAATGATAGTTTTAAAACTACCATTTGCAATAATCGTGATGATTGTACTGCCCACAAAAAAATGGAACCTCACTATGTGAGTCAACGGGAATTGACGCTGCGCGTCCGACGCGCATCCGCGCGCCGTCTTGCCAGGACAGGGGATGACCAGTCCAGACCACGCCGGGCCCCGGGGAGGCGCCGTCAGGCGCGCCGTCGACCCCGCCGCCGGACGAGGCCGGCCAGCACCAAGGCCGCCATGGCGGCGACAAGGCCGGGCCCCGGGGACTCCTCCTCCTCGGTCACCTTGATCTCGATCCCATCGAAGGGCTCTCCCTGACCATGCTCGTTCAAGGCGGCTACGGTGTATAGGTAGGTTGTGCCCCGCTTCGCGTCAACGTCGGTCCATGATGTTACAACGCCCAGGGTGGCCACTATTACCATGTCCTCTGTGCTCTCCCCACGCAGGATCACGTAGCCCGTCAACTGGCTGCCACCGTCGTCCCCCGGGGCCACCCAGGCGAGTTCCACCTTGCCGCCCTTGGCCTCCCCCGTGAACGTGAGGACCCTCCCGGGCACGGTAGGGGGGCGGAAGGGGGTCACCTCGACGGCGTCGGTGAGGAGCCCCTCTCCAACATCGTTCACAGCCGCCACGGCGTAGTAGTAGGTCTGGTCGTTCGTGACCTCGTCGTCGAGGTAGCTGAGGGTGTCCAGGACCTGGGACAGCAAGGTCAGGTCATCGGATGAGGTCCCCCGCATGATGACATAGACGGTGACGGTGTAGCCACCGTCATTCTCGGGAGCCGACCACGATAAGGTCACCTGGCCGTCGCCGGGTACAGCCATCAGGTCGCCAGGCTCGCCAGGAGGACCGACCGGCATGACCGATACGACCTCGCTCAAGGGCCCCTCACCGAAGGAGGTGACGGCCGCGACGGCGTAGTAATAGGTCACACCTCCCACGACCCCGTTGTCATTGTATATCGATGTTGACCTAGGGACCTCACGCAGCTCTTCGAGGGAGTCGGGGTCCTCACCCCTGTATATCACGAACTCAACGATGTCAAGGCCTCCCGTGTCGTTGGGCGATTTCCAGGTCAGCGTCACCCTCTCCGTCCTGGCGGTAGCAGATAGATCCCTGGGCGCTTCGGGAAGGGAGGCCGGTGATACCGAGAGGGTCTCGGTCATCGGTCCCTCCCCTATCTGGTTCAGGGCCGAGACCGCGAAGTAGTAGGTCTGTCCGTTGACCAGACCGGTTATCGTGAACTCCGTCCCAGTGACATTCACCTCCCAGGTCAACTGGTAGCCCGTGGGTCCCTTGTAGATGTAGTAGGACTCCAGGGGGAACCCGCCGCTCTTCTCTGGTGCTTCCCATGCAAGGGTCACCTGTTCGTCCCCTACTTCGGCTGTCAGGTCCAAGGGGACCGTTGGTGGACCAGCAGGCCTGGCCTCCACGATCTTGCTCAGGGCACCATTGCCTTCTTCTGTATAGGCAAGCAACGCATAGTAGTATGAGACCCCGTTCTCCACATCCTCATCAAGATAAGTGATGGCGGAGGAGCCCGTCGTGAAGAGGAGCTCGAGGGAGTCATTGGTCGATCCACGGTATATCCTGTATCCAAGGATCGTAGAATCGCCGATATCTACTGGTTGCCTCCATTCCAGCTCGACGGTGGAATCCATCGCAGTGGCATATATGTTCGTTGGCGCTGATGGAAGACTTGGTAGCACTTCCAGTGTTTTCGGGAACCCGATGTACCCTGAATAGGTACCATCCCAGTCGGTCACGTTGGCCCTGAAGGTGTACAGGCCGAGGGGAGCGTCGACCCTTGGCATGATCGGGAAGACCCAAAGCCCATCCTCGCATCTGGCCTCCACCGCTGGGTCGAAGAGGTCAACCTTCCAGGTATCACTTCCATGGAGCCTGTGCTGCACCACGACGGTGAGGTCCACTTGGTCGTCGTAATCGTCCGAGACGTTGACGTAGAGGTCCACGGACCTGGTCCTCTTGACGGTGGGCTCACCGGGCCAGATGTCGATGATGGTCGGCGGGAGGTTCATCCGAGATGTCCAGTTGACCCATATGTCGTCCAGGGCGAACTCGCCCGCCACGTCGAGCCCCTCGGCCGTGACATTGACCTGGATGGACGGGTGGTCCTTCAAGCTGAAAGTGCCCAATGGATCCCACTCTTGGGTCCCCGACCGCAGCGGGGTCTCCGCGAGCACCTGCGAGGTCACGGCGTCGACCAACCTGATCTTGCCAGACTGCGACGTCCCGAGGTGGGCCGTGTAACGAAGGGTGTGGATGGAATCCGCTTCCCTGGTGACCTCGGGTCCAAAGGCCTTGCTGAGGTAGTGGCCATCCCCCGGTCCACCCACCTCCTGGGCCCTCCGGAGCTCGTCGCTACTCACATCGAGCCCCTCAAGACCCGCTATCTTGGCCACCCCGTAGAACTGCTCCCTCCACTCCATCGGGTCCATCCAATTGACGAGGAGCCTGTCCAGCACGGGTGTGGTGTCATTGGACCTGCTGGTCATCTTTACCTTGATCCGGATGGTTCCATGCCCAGCAAGACCTGATAGGTCAATGTTGGTGTCGGTAAGTCGCCTGTATCCGGCGATCGGCACTCTACGGTCGTCCAGGACCGAAATGGAGACCGATGTGTTCTCAGGAAGGGTGCCGTCGAGGTCGAGGATGTCCCATCTCATGTTATCGGGCTTGGTGATCGGCTCGGTGGTGAACGAGCCCATGGGAGAGCCACACTTGGCGACCGCGATGGCCATTTGGAATACTGATGTGGATGAGAATTGTATCGTGATATCAGGGGTGGAGGACAATGTCTCCCATCCGTAATAGACATGGAGTTTTGAGTCGTTCGTGAGGACGAGGTCATCGTAACCATCGAGGTCGACATCGACTATCTCCACGGCGCTCAATCGTCCCTGGATACGGTAGGTTGGTTCGTACTTCCAGCCATCTGCGGACCCCATATATATGAAGGCTCCTTCGTCTCCCTGGTCCACGATCACTATGTCGATGTATCCGTCGCCATTGATGTCTCCCGCGTTGGCATCATGGGCATAGAACATCGTTCTGTTGAACGTGTAGTCCGGGGTCGTGTCGGGACCGTTCGGACCTCCAAGGTAGATGGCGCCAATGTTGTCCTCATCTTCCCTACTGACCGTTGGGAGCAGGATATCCAAGTATCCATCCTGGTCCATGTCTCGGATCCTTGGCTGTGAGTACCAAACATAGGTGGAGAAAACGATATCAGCGGTACCGTCAGGTCCATTCGGACCTCCGAAGTAGCATCCTGCCCCGTTGTTTGTCACAACGATGAAATCGTCATAACCGTCGTTGTTCAGGTCCCCCGTGTCCATGCGACGGTTGTAGGGACTATCGATACTGATGTCCGGTCTGTAATTGAACTCGCCATCTCCCTTGTTGAGCCACACCTGATTGCGTTTTGCATCGTTGAAACTGTCATAATCGGTGATGACCAGATCCAGCCAGCCATCTCCGTTGAAATCGCCCGCGGCCACGTTCCTTGCGGTCTTCTCGTTGTACAGCTTCTTGCATCCTGAAGCGGACCATTTTCCTGTCCCGTCGCCCCACCAGATCTCGTGATCATGTATGACCGTGTTCGGTTCCTCCAACTTGGCCTGGATCATCTCGAGGTCGCCATCATTGTCAAGGTCCGCGAAGGTCACACCGGCGACGGCCTTGCTCGCTACCGTTGTGGGTGTTGCGTATCCCGTCCCCCCAACATCTGTGTAGATCGCAGTGAAGTCGGTCGTCCGCCAACCCTTCGTGAACACCACCGGTGGATACGCGTCGTAATCCTCGAACCAATTTGCGCCGCCATCGATGGGGTTGATCTTGGCCTCGCCCGTATGTGCGATCATTCCTCGACTATCCTCCATCTTCCCCGTCCCGAGGAAATCATCCCTCCACTCCCCCAGGGTACAGAAGTACAGGGACCAGCCTCGCATCCTCGGCACGTCCGTCCCGTCGGCGACCAATGTCGCCTGGATGCGGATGCTCGGATACGCCGTCCAATTCAGCCTCGTGAGGGATACGTCCGTCCGGGTTATGTTGACATATCCAGGTATCGTCTCGTTCGCGTAACCCGGTAGCGTGGGTGACGAGGTGGCGTCGAGGACCGTGACCATCAGCGAGCTGTTCCCGGGGACGTCGGCGTCCAGCAGGACCAGGTCGTAACGGAAGCCCGTCGGGCACTCGATGACCGTCGACGCCACCCACCCCTCTTCGTGACCGGACAGCAGTTGTACCTGGCCCCCCGTCACTTCCACGCCCACCAGGCCGCCCGGGGGCGTGTAGACGGAGCCCATGTCGTCGAAGGGGTCTGTCCATGGAGTACCATCGGACATGGGGCCAGGCCCCCGGTCGGTATCATCAATGGTCGTGCCTGGTGCAGGGATGCACGGTGCCAGGGCTAGCAATAGAACGATGAGCAAGGATATGAAACGCCTTCCCATTGAGACCCCCCCGGGTCGAGTCCATATGATGAGGCTTCGGGATATATAGGTTTCGGGCGATAGAAATGGGGGTGATGGGGTGCGGGGCAGGGCGACGCTGCGCGGTCGGTGCGCCCTCGCGCACCGTCCTTGCCAGGACAGGGCATGGTCAGTGCGGACCAAGACGGGCCCCGGGGAGGCGCAGTCGGCTGTGGAACGGGGGGACCCGCGGTCGACCTGTCGCGCCGCCACTCCCAGGTCCTCGCCTCGAGCATTCCCGGGCAGCCGGCCGCCCATCCACACGCCCCGGTCGGCTCCTTTTCTATCGTGTGTTTCAGTATGTATTGTGGGGTGCGGGACAAGGGGAGCCAGCTGTTCGTTCGGGATCTGTTGTCGCGTACGGAACAGGGGGTAAGTTATCAAAGGTCAGCTCGTCCGCGTCTTACATCTGCACCGTCAGGGATACAGCCTCCCCACAAGGAGGTCCGCGGCCTCGGCGCACTCCACCCCGGTCCTGTAGAGGTCCACGATGACCTGCTGCACCGAGACCAGGGGCCACCCGTCCACCTCCTGCCGCTCGTAGAACACGTGCTCGTCGGCC
>JAUVEQ010000388.1 GCA_030594725.1 Methanobacteriota archaeon | reverse complement strand
GAAACCTGACGTGTAGACCGGGCTCCGTCCACCCTTCTCATTCAAGGGGCCGTCTGTCCTTCAGCCTCTGCCCGAAGAAGAAGCCGATGGCCAGCAGGACCAGGGCGACGACCAGCAGGGCCAGCAACAACATCGAAAAGTCCGGGGGTTCCCATACCGGCGGCGCCTCGGGATCGGCCGTGACGACCAGGGTCATCTCACCCCTTGCCGTCCATGTTCCGTCGTCCGCGATGGCCGTGACAAGGTGACGTCCAGGGTCCAGGGCGTCCGTTGTGAACTCCACGTCCTCGCCCGTCTCGATGCTGAACAGCACCCCCGACACGTTGGAGATCACCGTCAGGGTCAAGAGCTCCCCGTACCTCAGGTCCGGATCGTCCACGGCCACCCTGAAGGTGATCGGCGTCCCCACATCGTGTTTGCTGGACTGCCCGGGTCCCATGAAGGCCGGGGGCAGCGGTGGCTCCCCCACGTTCTTCACCGTTATGGTCATGGTGATCCTTACCACACCACCCCTGTCGTCCCTTGACACCAGGGTCGGGCTGTAGGTGCCGACGTCGTCAGGGGACGGCGCGATACGAACGGACCCGTTCTGGAGCATGGTGGCGCCGTCCCACGACGACACCAGGCTGTTCTCCACTGGGTCCCCGTCCGGGTCAAAGCTGAAGACGGGCAGGACCATCTCCTCTCCCTCGAACAGCTGGATGTTCACGGGGGGGTCGTACCCACCCACCGACAGGATCCTCGGGGGTCGGTTGTGGTCCTCCAGGCGGATGGGGAGCCGACCGGTGGTCACGTCGTAGCCGTCGAACACGCTGAACTCGATCTGGTGGGGCAGCTCGTAGGCGTTGTAGTAGAGGTTGATGGTGTGGCCGGAGAAGGACCAGATGGCGGGGTCGATCGCCGTCAACCTCAGACTGGACTTCGGATCGTCCGTGTCGTTGATGTAGGGGCCAAGGTTCACCGGGGTCAGGACCTTCACCGAGACGTTGATCCTGGGTATCTCGTCGATGGTCGGGGGGGAGTTGTAGCGGATGAAAACGAAGGACCCGGACCAGGGTCCGACCTGCAGGAAAGGGCGGGAGTACAGTGGCCTGACCCTCCAGTGGAACGCCCCCTTCACCATCAGACCGACGGTCTTGCTGGCATTGCCCTCCACCGCGACCGAGTAGAAGGGCGATTCCGAGTGGGGTTCGTGGGACATGGCAAAGGTGTATCCCCAGACCTCCCCGTGGGTGGTGGAATCGTGGAGGGGCATCCAGAGGAACTCGGGCCATGTGCCGCTGCCGTTCCCGTCATAGGGAGCGAGCAGGATGGTCCTGCTCATCGGGATGTGCAGGTAGGCCCTGCCGCGGGCGGTCATCCTTCCACCGCCGTCCCCTCCCGAGGGTCCCCAGGCCGAGCTCTTCCAGCACAGGCCTCCATTGCCCCGGGAGGCCGTGATGTCGTTGTTCCGATGGATGGTCGGATCCTGGATGTGCAGGCGCATCGAGGCATCCCCGCCGTCGCCCACCCGGCCCTCCACCTGACCCCCATCGCCGCCATCGGTGGTGAGGGTGCCCGTTCCGACGCGGCAACCGCCACCGCCACCGGAGTAGGAGCCACCGCCACCGCCGCCCGACCATTCGTCGAGGGTCGGGTCCTGGTTGGAGAGGCCCGCGAAGGCGCCCCGGCCTCCGGAACCGGCACGCACCCCGAGAACGTTGTCCACAAGAAGGCCCCGGGAGGAATTGATCGTCAGGTAGGCATAGCCCCCCGACGCGACCCCCTCGGTAACGGCGCCACCATCGCCCCCGACACCTGGCGGGGAGAGCCCGTCGATGTCGTGGGAGCCCGCGCCACCACCACCGGAGAACCCGCCCCCTCCCGCGCCGCCAAGGCCCGTGGAGGTGCCGCCGGGACCGGCCCCGCCGCCGTTCCCTCCGCTGAGCTGGATGGCGGAGCCGAGCATCTCGAACCTCGACTCGACGATGACCGAGCCCAGCCCATAGCCGCCGGAGCCCACCTCGTCCTGAACTTGGCCTCCCGATCCGCCCCAGTGGCGGTGATCGGAGCCTCCTCCGCCCCCGCCGCCTGAGTAACCTCCACCTCCCCCGCCGCCGATGCCCATGCTGTCGCCGCCCCTTCCGGCGGCACCACCGTCGCCAGCGGTCATGACCACAGGTGTGTTCCTCTGGATGAGGTCGGAGGCCTTGATCGACAGGACAGCATAGCCACCTGTGCCAACGGCCCCGGACACGTCCCCACCGTCCGTCAGGACGGCGCCAGCATAACCGGTGCCGGTGCCGCCGGAGTAGCCCCCGCCTCCGGCGCCGTAGGTGGCGCCGGCAAGGACCGTTCCGCCGTCCCCGGCGTCACCCCCGTTCCCCGCGGACCCCGTGATGGTCGAGCCGTCGAGGGTCACGTTGTTGGAGATGAGCGCTACCGATACGTGACCGCCCGCACCCACCCTGCCGGACACGGAACCGCCCTCGGTGTAGCCGCCGCCACGGGCCGGGGACCTCGAGGAGGCCGGTTGTCCGTCGGCGGCGTCCCCGCCGCTGCCCGCCTGGACGAAGACCGTGGTGTTGATGATGGATAACTGCGAGAAGACCGCCAATGTCCGGAGGGAGAAGAGGGCGTCGCCCCCGGAGAACCTGCGACCGGTGAGGTCCAGACCCTCGAAGGGCGGCTCCTCGGAGGAACCGTTGCCGGCGAACAGCTCGATCCTGGCGTTCTCGACCAGGACCTCCCGCTGTGCCCTCACGTTGATCTCCACATCCGGGCCCCGTGTCTTGTCCTTGTCGAGGACGCGGTCCCTGCCGTCGATGGTGATGGTCGAGCCTCCCGAGATGAGCAGGCTCTTGCAGGTCCCGTTCATTCCCTGGGTCCTCTCGGTGGACGCGTCACCCACGATGACCAGGTCCCCGCCCGTCAGCTCTATGATGGCCAGACCGTCCATCTTGACCCTGGAGCAGAACAACCTCCCCCCCTCCGGTATGATGAGGTGGCCGA
>JAUVEQ010000293.1 GCA_030594725.1 Methanobacteriota archaeon | reverse complement strand
GCAACAGGACGCTGCCGGACAGGTGCCATATACGCAGCAACAGGAAGGTTTCAACTGGTGGAAACCGGTTGCCGGATTTGCCGTGGCCGCATCGGTTGCGCTGGTGGCGGTCCTGACGGTCAGTTCACTGCGTGAAACAGCCACCGACCTGGCTCAGGGAGACGGGTTCGTTCCAGTTCGGATCGTTCCTGACGTTCCCGATGAACACGCTGAGGTACGGGGCCTCGGAGTCGAGCATCACGGTGCGGACCATGGATGCGGTGTTGCCCGCGGTGTCCATGCCCATCACATTGATGCGGTTCACGCCCTCCTCCAGTATGATCTCCTGGGAGAACTCACCGGTGGTGTAGTCGAACAGGCGCGGGATGCCGTTGATGTACAGCTCCAGGTACCTCGCATCCTCGTTATCGGTGCCCAGGATGGTACCCATCACGTCGATGGTGGGCTCGTTGGTGACGAAGCCCTCAATCGGATAGGTGACCTCCAGGCTGGGCGGGATGGTGTCGATGTTGAGGGACACGATGTTGACCATCTCGTTGCCCGCCCTGTCCTGGGCGGTGATGGTCACGTCGAAGGGTCCCTCGGGTGCGGACACCGAGGTCTCGAAGTAACCGTAGCTGACGGTGACCTCGCGCTCGTTGACGAAGACGCGTGCGCCCTGCTCCACGTAACCGGCCACCGTGAAGTCCTTCATGGTGAGGACCTCCTCGTCGGGGGAGGTGATGCGTAGCCAGGGAGCGGTCTGGTCGAGGAAGACACGGAGGTAGGTCAACCGCTCGTTGCCCACCGCGTCGACTGCGAAGATCTCGATATCATTGACGCCCTCGACCAGGGTGACGGTCGTGGTGAACCTGCCGTCCTTGACCTTGACCTCGACACCGCCGATGGTGATGGTCACGTCCTCCGTCTCGGTCTCACCGACGAGGGTGATCTCGGCGGTGTTGACCTGGGAACCCTCCTCCATGTTGAGGATCGCCACGTAGGGGGCCTGGGTATCCAGGGTGACGTACCTGATGATCTCGTTCACGTTGCCGAGGTAGTCGACGGCCGCCACCTTGATGGCGTTCGGTCCCTCCGCCAGCACCAGGGTGTGGCTGATGAGGGTGTACCTGGTCTCGACGGGTTGGTCGTTGATGTACACCTTCGCGCCCACGTTCGTGGTGCCGACGACCTCGAGGAACCTCTTGTTGGTGATCATACCATCCTCGGGCGTGATGACCGACAGGTCCGGGGGAGTGCTGTCCACGAGTATGCTGACGGCACTCTCCTTCTTGTTGCCTGCCTCGTCGAAGACGCGTACCCTGATGAGGACGAGCCCCTGCTCAAGGTCGGTCAGCTCGGTCTTGTAGGTGAACTTGTCCGGGCTGAGCTCTGCCTCGATCCAGTTCTCGCCGTCGGTGGAGATCTCGACCCTGTCGACATCCGTGTGCTTGTCGTAGGCGGTGCCCTTGACGGTCACCTCCTGCTGACGTTGCTCGGTGCCGTCCTTGGGGGTCTCGATGGTAAGCCTGGGAGCGATGTCGTCCACCAGCTTGATGGTGATCTCCATGGTCGACCTCAGCTGCACGTGGACCTCTTCGACGATGCCGATGTAGTCGGCTGTGACCGTGTAGGGATTCTTTGTGTAGATGCCCTCTGGCAGCACGGTGTACGAGTTGAGGTTCCTGAACAGGACGCCCTCCATACTGTCGATGGCGTTGACGCCTAGGATGGTCCAGGAGTTGTCCTTGATCTCGACGGTGGTCCCATTCACAGGAATGTCGGGGTCGTCCCGCCAGACCACCTTGACCCTCAGCTCGAACCATAGCCTGATGGCGCCCGAGTCCAGGACCTGCAGGTTGGCCTCCGTGATGGGGCCGATCTCCGACTCAAAGACGTCGATCACACCGTAGGAATTGTGGATGGTGTCCTCCCGGATGTTGGCGAAGTTGGTTCGCCTGATCTCTCCGGAGAAGTCGGAGGCCGCGATGCCGGTGCCCGCGCCGTTTATCCTCGAATCCAGCAGCGAGAAGAAGCCGACGGATGACGAACCGGTCTTGACCGCGTGTCTGGTCTCGATACGGATGCCGTCGTCCATCACGTTATTGATGTTCACGTTGACCATGTCCACACGACCGGTCACGGACTTGGAAAGGGTAGACGTGTACATCGTTCCCATGCGGATGAAGATGCCGTGGCCGAAGGCGTCGCTTATCGTCTGGTCCTCGATGGCGACCCGGCCGTTGAGCACCCTGCCGCCGTACAACTCGATCTGTATCCCGTGGGTGGAGCTGGGCGAGGTGTGCTTAACGTTCTTGTACACCACGGTCCCTTCGAAGGGCGACGCCTGGTAGTAGTACGCGGCCATCCGGATGTACATCGGCATGTCGGATGTGTAGGTGTCGTTGATGAAGATCGCAGTTCCGTAGGACTCCATACCTTGGTTTTGGTCGTAGAAACCCCCCAGGTTGATGTATACGTGGCCATCGAGGAGGGTGTCCCTTACATCCCACTCGCAGCTCAAGGCGTAGGTGTAGTCCGGTCCGTATGCGTATATCGCCTCGCGGTCGTTATCCTGGAAGGTGCTGTCGCGTATGGTGATCCAGGACCGCATGCCGTAGCCGTACTGCAACATGTTCTGCTGTATACCCCTCTGGTTGTAGGTGAAGGTGCAGTTGTCGAACAGGTAGGTCTCCTCGGCGTAGCTGCCGTAGTAGTAGTAGGCGTAGTAGTACTGGCTGAAGTAGAAGCCTGAGTTCTTGTTGTCGGTGAACACCGAGTCATAGAACTCGTAGGAGGCGTCACGGTTCCCGTACTGGGGAGAGCCATCGGGTCCGACGTAGTAGCCATAGCCCTCGTTCTTCTCCACGAGCAGGTTGTGGGTCACCATCTTGTAGTCGTTGGTGGGATGCTCGCTCTCGCTGTAGGTGCCCTGGGGCTTGTGGTACTCGATGATGCCGTTGCCCTCGTTGGAGGAGAAGGTCGAGTCGTCCAGGTTGATGCGCAGCCTCCCGTTGGCGGTCCTCGTATTGCCCTGGAAGTCACGATAGTTGCTCTGGCTCGTCTTGATGAGCATACCATTGAGCCCGTTCTCGTGAGAGTATCTGTCCTCGAAGTTCAGGATCAGCTCGCCGCTGAAGGAGCCTATCTCGAAACCGATGCCGTTGCCGGTGTTGTCGTAGGTCTCGACATCCGAGAGCAGGCCATGGGCCTTGATATCGGTGTTCTTGGTCTTGAAGAGGAACCCGTAGATGCCGTTCTCGACGGCTTCGCTATTCAAGATCTCGAACTCGATCCTGGTCTTGGGGGTGGCCAGGGTGTCGTGGGCGTTGAAGGTGAACCCGGAACCGGCGTTCAGCTCGAACTCCGAGTTCAGCACGTCCACGGACAGGTTGCCCGTCCATCCCACGACCTCTATGACGACGCCGTAGACCTGGTTCTTGTACGCGTACAGATCGTCCAGGGTCACGTCGGCATTTCCCCTGGCGTTCTTGGCCAGGATCATAAGGCCTGAGCCCTGGTCCGAGTCGTGGAAGTCCGAGGCTGTGACCGACACTGTATGTGTCTCACCTATCGCTGTGTCTGTGAAGGCCACGATCAGACCCGCGGACATGGCGAAGCCCGCCGAGTGGCCCGAGATGTCCAGGTTCCTCGCTGTGAGGTCGCAGTTCTCGAGGTAGAATCCCGACGATGAGGCCTTGGTGATGGTCACACCGTCCAGGTTCACGTCGGAATCGAAGGCAAGGATGCCACCGTAGGTCTGACCCTCGTTGTCGATGGTATCGTGGGTGGTCCCCCAGAGCCCGTCGAAGGTGGAGCTCTTCACGTTCAGGTTCCCTTCGCTGCGTACGAAGGATCCGAAGGGGCTGCTGGAGGTGAAGTCGACCCCGGTCATGCTCAGGGTCCCGCCGCTCCCGACGTAGATGCCGCAGGGGATGTCCTCCTGGTTCACGGGTGGGCCGGTCCCTCCGGCCGGGCCGCCAGGCTTGTACCATTCCAGCGCGTCAATGTACAAGTCCATGAATATGAGCAAAACACAAAAACAACATAAATTCGTTAGCGAGAAGGACATATATGACAAAACGAACCCAATTTTCAAACAAATCAGGCCATACCCCCGAAAAACTTTAAAAATGAGCAAACAAAGCCATATTTCT
>JAUVEQ010000165.1 GCA_030594725.1 Methanobacteriota archaeon | reverse complement strand
GTGCCGGATGAAGCTGTGTGGATGGGCGGACGGGTGAACGGGTAGTTAGACGGGAGGACGTGGGATTGAAGGGGCAACCCTGTCTTGGAGCGCCGGCAGGCGTAAATCGTCCGGCGAGAAGATGCTGAGGGTGGCACGTATGGAGGTCGAGAGGGTCATCGCGGAGACGGATGACGACCTCGTGAGCGAGGCTCTCAAGGAGTTCGTCAGGGTGCTCCGTTCCCACTGGTGGGGGCTATTTTTCTGCTACGACGACGACCGGATCCCCCGCACGAACAACGGCATGGAGAGTTTCATCGGCTCGAAGAAGCAGGCGTACCGGAGGATCACTGGCCGTCAACACTGGGGGAGGTACATCGTGCGCTTCGGGATGGGGATAGTCATGGGTCATGACCTCGATGAGACGGGAGATATCATGGCCGTGCTGGAGGAGGTCGCCCCATCCTCTTCGGCGGCGGTGAGGGAGCGGTTGGAGCGGAACCGTGGTCCTGGTAGGCGTCTTGCCAGGATACGGGCGTCCTTCGGGGAGATGCTGGTCAAGTTCGAGTCAGCGTGGACAGAAGCTTGTTGAAGGGGCCATCATCGGAACGATAGGCACGTCCCTGATCGATAGATGTCAATCAGATTGGTTCTGGCGAGGATGCCCGTTCAAGATGAATCGTTCCATGCAAGACATGGAGGAACTTGGGATGGAGATTCATTCGATGTTGATGGGCGCATCATTGGTCATGTATGCTGGTTTTGCCGTT
The DNA here is from genome assembly GCA_030594725.1 of Methanobacteriota archaeon. Lineage (GTDB taxonomy): Archaea > Thermoplasmatota > DTKX01 > DTKX01. Next base: position 5,995 of record JAUVEQ010000165.1, on the reverse strand, counting down.
CAGGAAAAAAAACGAGGTGAGGGGAAGGTGAAGCTGCACCTGCCAGTCGGTTTCTGGGAGGGACTGTTCAAGGAGGTGGACGAGAAGGAAATATCCCTCGAGGTCGTGAGAAGGGCGCTGGGCCTCACCAAGTCCACCTTCTATCGCAAGCGTAAGCAGTACCTGGAGGGAGGAGTACTTCCCAGGAAGCCAGGGAGCGGAAGGCCCAGGATCTATCTGCCGGAACAGTACGAACCACTGATCAGGGAGGTGCTCAAGGAGATGCCCCCCACGGCAGGCCACAAACGCATCTGGATGGCCCTCAAGCGACGTGGCATCCCCTACAGCCAGGGGACACACTATCGCATCATGAAGGACCTGGGCCTCCTGGTACCCCAACGGAAGGGCAGGAGCAAGAAGCACTTCAAGGCCCTCCGTGTGGAGGGCCCTGGTCATCTTTGGGTCGTTGACACGACAACGTGGTGGATCGGCAACAAGCGAGTGGAGATCTACGTGGCCATCGATGCGTACTCCAGGTGGATCCCGCGGGCAGTCGTCGCTCCCGACAGGACAGGAGTGTCCACCATCGGCTTCTACGCGCTGGCACTGCAACAGGAGGTACCTGTTGCCATCCACACGGACAACGGCACTGAGTTCGCCAACAGGAACGCCATTGCGTACCTGAAGGAGAATAGGGTCCAGTGGATGCACGGACCGAGTCACACGCCCGAGGCCCAGGGCCTTGTCGAGAGGGTCAATAGAACGATGAAGGAAGAATGGTTGATGTGGAGAGAACCTAGAAACATTGATGAACTGCAAGAGACAATAGACGAATTCGTGGAATGGTACAACACTAACAGGGAGCACAGCTCATTGGACTACAAGGTTCCTTCGGAGGTACACTATGCAACAACATAGGGAGATGGACTACGGACAGAAAGGTGTCATTTTTAGTAGCTCAGTACAACTATTACACCAGATCAATAGATGGGAAACCAACAAAATTCGATGTTCAGGTTAAGAATAGTGGAGAAGGATTACCAACGAAGATGGATGATGTAGATGAATGGATCAAGGCCTGGGACAACGATTCTCCCCCAGGAAGCGCCACACGAGTATTACAGGTGAGTAAAATCAAAACTGTCCCACAGAAATTCAAGGATTATGTTGGGGATAGAATAAAAATTATTAAAATAGATGAATGGCCATGGCAAGGTTGATTTGGTGATGTAAATGTCAGAAGCAATCGCTGTAGGCAAATTCTTCCTAAAGTCGAGCCTATCATTGGATAAACTTAATGAAATGTACAAAGACATTACCAATAATCTTCCCTCGACTGAGTTGACCCTCTCAGTTGAGGAAATGGCTCAACGCACGCTTGGCCTCAATTCTACAGAGTATGTTTCTGGAAAGGTACAAAGGGTAATAATCGATGGTGAGATGGAGTTATATCTCTCCAATGAGGATATAAATAAAGACTGGATAAATAGAAATCCATCACTCGCATACGATGGTAGACGAATGGTGACCCTTCGTATGGAGCACAAGCGATACCGAGATATGCTAGCCGAGATAGCTATGAACAACCCTGAACTTGGATTCTCCTTGATCCCACTATTCTCAATCATTGGCAAGGGACTCGACTCATATCTGGGAATGGTCGGCGCAGAATATGACTATGATCTAACGAGTGGTCTTCCCCTCTTCGAAATGGATTATTCAGGAAGCGAGCCACCACCCGAAGGAGAAGTTCCACAAGAGATTCGTGATGCTTTCTCATCGCACGGCTATATGTTGTCGGAAAGCGCTCAAATCCAGGTAATGGAGGCGGTCTCAAAAACAAAATGTATTGTAGACCATGGCAGGGTGTATAAGCCCAAGAGGTGGTCACCATCTGGATCCTTAACAATTACTGATAAGACCAAAGAATACACCTTATGGGGTATTGATTACATAGATGAGATATTGAAAAGCCCAGCCTGGTACTTCTACATGGATAGCCAATTGGTCAATGAGATTGGACATAATGTGATATCTCCATGGGCAGACACAATAGTGAAAAGAGATGACCACGGATACTTCATCACGCAATACCTGTCAGAAAATCCCGAAGTATCAAAATGGGAAGAGACGAAAGCCTTCTACAATGAAAGAATCAGGCCCATAATAATCCAGCGGCTGCGCACGGAGTACTCCAAAATCGGCTTATCGCACCAAGAGCGATGGGATCGGTCAAGGTACGTGAACCATCCCCTGGCCTCAAGATAATCACAACTCTTGGATAAAAAACTGTGATAATCACCGATCTTCGCGGGGGGTTTTGTGTTTCATCCGAAGTTCGACAGTTAGGGAGGGGCCATTTTGGGATATTGTCCCCCATTTCACTACCTGAAGGTTCTACACCATCTGCCGTGACTTGAGAGCTCATCCAGTCATCCCGACCCTATAGATGGGCCCGACTTCGTTGTCCGTGGCCTGGAGGGAGCGATGGATGGCGGAGGCGGCGAGGTAGGGGGGCGGGACGTGTGTCACGCCCCCCCGTGAAGTGCTGGCATGTGACCCAGTCCTCGAGCGCCGTCAGGCGCGAGCCGGACGGGACCGGGGTCCCGTCCCGTCGTATGCATCTGTTCCGATCCTTCTCTTGCGCCATATGCGAAGACAAGGGCCCGGTCTCCTCTATCCGCACCGACGCTGAGTCCCAGCACCCTCGGTTCGGCCAGCACCGCCCCGGCCAGCAGACCATCCTCTGCGCCGGCTGCGGACGGTTGCTCCACACGGCCTGCGTCGACGAGGCCAACATGGCCATCGGGGGGCACCACCTGTGGTTCTCCAACATGATGATACGGGCCTTCGTCCAGGAGCACGACCTCGTTGGCCACCAGGTCTCGTTCTGCAAGGGGTGCCACGAGGTGTTCAGCGAGCAGATCCTCGCCAACTACAAGGCGATGGAGCGGTTCGACGAGGGGACCAGGTTCCATTTTTTACCTGTGCGGTACAGCCTCTTCTATCCCTCTTGCGGTGCCGACCTGTCCGCGGGCTCGTCCCCCAACCTCACGTACAGCGTGACAAGACCCAGCAGACCTATGGCGACCATGACTATCAGGCCGCTGGTGGCGATCTCGTACACCGCCGAGAGGATGATGCCCAGGACCACTGCGAGCACCGAGAAGGCGACCGCGGCCACCATGGTGTCCCGGAACGACAGGCGCAGCTGGAACGCCGTTATGCCTGGAATGGCCAGGAGTGCGCTCACCAGGATTATGCCTATGACCTTTATCGAGAGCACTATGGTGACGACCACCAGGATGTCGAATATGATGGTAAGGCCCCGGACGGGCAACCCCGAGAGGCGGGCCGCGTCCTCGTCGAAGGTGATGGAGAGGAGCTCCTTGTAGAACACGAGGATGAACGCCAGGATGACACCGCCCAGCAGGATGGTCACAGCCAGCTCCGTCCTCGTTATCGTGAGCACGTTGCCGAACAGGTAGCTGAAGAGGTCCACCTGGAAGCCGTCCGCCATGCTTATGATGATCAGGCCCATGGCGAACCCCATGGCCGTGATGAGGGCGATGGACGCGTCCGACTCGGCAATGCCCCTGCGCCTGAGGTACCCTATGCTCAGCATGGCCGCGATGGACACTATGAGCGCGGTGAAGAGGGGAAAGCCTGTCTCGCTGCCGAAGTAGATCCCGAGGGAGACCATGTAGACGCCGATGGCCACCCCGCCGAAGGATACGTGGGCTATGCCGTGGCCTATCATGGCCTCCTTGCGAAGGAGGATGAAGACGCCGACGGCGGCGCATGCGACCGCGGCGACGGCACCTCCCAGCAGCGCCCGCTGGAAGAACCCGTACTCCAGCAGGTCCAGCAGCCCCTGGTCAACCACGGTCGGCACCCCCACCGTGGTCGAACTGGCAAGTGTGCTCGTGGAACACAAAGGTGAAGTGGTCCCCGTATGCCTTCTTGAGGAACTCGCCCTCGTCCAGCTCGGGTGTGATGGGGGCGAAGTGCACGTGGCGATTGACGCAGACCACATCGGACATCTGGCAGAACACCGTGGCCAGGTCGTGGGAGATCATCAGGATGGTCGTGCCCTTCTCCCTGTTGACCTCCGCAAGGAGGCCGTAGAACTCCTCCTGGGTCTGCAGGTCGACGCCGGCGGCGGGCTCGTCCAGGATGAGCAGGTCCGGATGTCTCACCAGGGCCTTCGCGACGAACACCCGCTGCTTCTGGCCCCCGGACAGGTGACCTACCCTCCTGTTCCTGATGTCCTCCAGTCGCATCAGGGCCAGCGCTTCATCCACACGTTCCCAGTCGTGAGGTCGCAGGGGTCTTCCAAGGGTCTCCCGGCGCAATCGGCCAAGGCCGACCAGCTCCCGGACGGTCATGGGGAAGTTCTCGTCGAAGTCCGTGGCGTCCTGTGAAACGTAGCCGACCCGCTTCCAGTCCCTGAAGGTGTCGACCGGGCTGCCGAAGATGCTGATGGACCCCCGCTCCAGGGGCAGGATACCTAGGATGGCGTGGACCAGGGTGGTCTTCCCGCCCCCGTTGGGGCCGACAACGCCCACGTAGTCCCCGACCTCGACGGTGAAGGTGGCGTCCTCGATGACCCTCTCACTACCTCGCACGATGGACACGTCACGGATCTCGATGGCCGCTGTCATCCCTCTCCACCTCCTCTTCCTCCCCCCGATCCATTCCTATGTCAGTCATCAGCGCCCAGTCCCTTGGCCAGGCTCTCCAGGTTCGCCTCCATCTGCTGGAGCAGGTCCATGTCGTCGACGGGGCCCAGCATGAAGTATAGGTCCAGGATGGCAACCTCCCTCCCCGTCCTGTCCTCCAGCTCGTCCCTGAGGGTCATGGCGTAGTCATCGGAGTAGATGGGGTCCACGAAGACCGAGTCGATGCCCAGCTCCTCCATGAGGGTGACAAGATCGGCGATGGTGGCCGCCGAGGGCTGCTCGTCGGCGGAGATGCCTATCACGCCGTGCTGCTCGAAACCGTACCTGTGGGCGAGATAGCCGTACGCCTCGTGGGAGACGATGATGGTGTCGAAGGTCGAGTTGGACAGGCACTCCTCGTACTCCGCGTCCAGGGCCTCCAGGTGTCCTCGGAAGTCCTGCCAATTGGAGGTGTAGGCAGCCTCGTTGACGGCGTCCGCCTCAACGAGGGCCTCGTAGACCGCAGAGGCCTGCTGGAGGGCCGTGTCGGGACTTATCCAAGTATGCGGGTCGTGGACGCCGACTTCGTGCCCGTCGTCCTCCCCTCCGTGTCCCCCATCGGCATCCAGGAGCTCCACGTCCCTGGTGGTCTCCACCACGACCTTGTCCCCGGTGTCGAGCTCCTCGAGCAGGTCCTCCTCGAACCAGAGGTCCAGGCCCGCCCCGTTGTAGAGCAGCACATCCGCCCTGTCGGCCGCGAGCATGTCGGAGGTGGAGGGATTGAACACGTGTACCTCCTGGTTCGGCGGGACCAGCGTCACCACGCTCACCAGGTCGCCCCCGATCTCCTGGGCCATGTAGCCCAGCGGATACAAGGTGGCCACCACTCGCAGGCGTCCCCCGTCGTCCGCCTGACCGGGATCCCCGACCAGTCCTATCGCTACCACTGATATCATGAACAACGTAGCTACGACAACCAGGACGGCCTGCTTCCAGTTCATCTTGCTCCCATTGGAGGGTTGGTTAATAAATATTACGCCTATTGTTAATAACCAGCCCTCTCTCGGTCTCTCGGTACCCGGTCCCGTCGCCGGGTGGTGGTAACTGGCAACATTTAATACCCCCGGGAACGTCAATGTCGACATGAGGACCGCGTCAGCGTTATTCCTTGCTCTCCTCGTGAGCGGCATGCTCCTGGTCCCTGCGCAGATGGGCCAACCGGACCAGGGGGGAATATCTCCGATGGATTCCCCCATCCGATACGAGGCCGGACACTGGAACACCTCCTTCATCGACTCGTACGGCGAATCACTTTGTGCGACGGTCTACTATCCCGCTCGCTCGGAGGGCGAGCT
>JAUVEQ010000109.1 GCA_030594725.1 Methanobacteriota archaeon | reverse complement strand
AGCAGATAAGGAGATAGCGGCCGGAGAGAGGAAACTTGCTGATATGGATTTCAAGGCTGCCCTCTCCAAGTTCAAGAGAGCGATCAAGCTGGACCCCAAGGCGCCCGAGGCCCACTTCGGCAAGGCGGAGGCCGCCCTGGGAGTGCCCAAGATCCCCGCCGAGGAGGTCCTCGCCGACTACCAGGAGGCCGTCAGCCTGGACCCCTCGAACCCCTTCTACCTGGCCCGGCTCGGGTCCTTCAGCCTGGAGGCGGGCGAGTGGGAGCTGGCCGAGGAGGCATACAACCGGGCCGCCGAGGCGGACCCCGACAACGCGTACCTGTACTACTCCGAGTTCGGCCTCGAGTACTACTACAGTTGGCTCGCCAAGCATGGTGAGGACGCCGACCAGGCCGATATCGAACCGGTCCAGCGCAAGTGCCTGGTGTATCTGGTCAGGTCCCTCGACCTTGACGAGGCCGCCGCCAAGCGGTTGCTCGGTTGAATCAGTCCATGCTCCTTGGACCAGTCGGGTCCCCGGGACCCGGTGGCACACCCGGGCCCCTGACATCGCCCTTTCCATGAGCGCAGGCATGGCATATGATCTGGCCCGGGCGTCTCGGATGGGAGCATCGATGGCATACTGGCCTGCCACACAGATGACAGCTGGTGGTCGTCGGCTTGCCGCAGCTGGAACAGTTCTGCATCATTTGCACGGTTACGACCTCCTCAAAGCTAATAGGGAAAGAAGGCAATTAAACCATTGGATAGGTGATAGGTGAATGACTGTTCAGGACATCAAGCGTGGCCACTGGAAGGTCGTCGATGGAGAGGGACTCAAGGACCTGATGGCGGAGCAGTTCGAGACCGACGTCGAGGTCACCGGCGACGGGTGGCACCGCGTTGAGTACGGCGCCCTCAAGCCATTGAAGGCGAAGATGCTCTCGAAGTCGGAGCTGGAGATAATCACGGTGTCCGATCCTGACGTCCCCACCGAGGTGGCCGCAGAATCCATTCGCCGATACAACAGGTTCCTGGTGGCTGCGACCGGTTTCAGCTCCAAGGAGCGCAAGAAGCGTCTCAACAAGAAGGCCAAGGAAGGCAAGCTCTAGCCATCGGTAAGCCGGTTGGCGGGTGGCATCGCATCGACTACTCTGGAGAGGCCAGGCTCTCGTCCTCGCAGACCGGGAAGCAGGGCGGGGCGAACTTGTATCCGTAGTGGATGACGCCCGAAGCGCCCTCCTCGCGCACCCGACGGAACACGGGCTTGACCTCCATTCCGATAGTCACGTCCTCGGGGTCGCAATCCACGACCTGGCCCACTACGGTCACGCCTCCCTCGAACTCGATCATGGCCATGACGTACGGGACCTGGGCGTCGAAGCCCTTCTGCCCCTGGTGGACCACCGAGTAGGACAGAACGGTCCCCTGGGGTGGCAGGGGTACCTTCTCCATCTTGCCCACGGAGCTGCGGCGGCACTTGCGGCACACCGTCCTGGGCGGGAAGTAGACCAGGCCGCACTGGGGACAGCGGGTTGCCAGCATCCTGTAGCGGGTGTCGAACTCCCGCCAGAATCGCACGCCCGCCATCTAGGCCACCTCCAGGATATGAACGGTGACGGTGGCGCCCGTCCCGCCCACGTTGTGGGCCAGACCCACCCGGGCGTCGGCCACCTGCCGGCCCTCGGCCCTGCCCTTGAGCTGGTCGTAGATCTCAACGACCTGGGCAATACCGGTAGCGCCCGGCGGGTTGCCCCGGGCCTTGAGGCCGCCGGAGGTGTTGACGGGCATGTCGCCGCCCAGGGCGGTGACGCCCTCCTCCGCCAGTCGGCCGCCCTGACCGGGCTCGGCCAGGCCAAGGTCCTCGAGGGCGATGATCTCGGCGATGGTGAAACCGTCGTTCACCTCCATGAGGTCTATGTCCCCAAGCTCCTTGCCTGCCTGGGAGAGGGCTCCACGGACGGCAAGCCTGGTGGCCCGCTGGGAGGTGAGGGACCAACGGTCGTGGAGCGCCAGGGTGTCCGACGCCTGGGCCGAGCCCCTGATGATCACCGGTTCGTCGGTGATCTCCTTTGCCCGCTCCAGGGTGGTCATCACGACCGCAGCGCCCCCGTCGGATATGGGCGAGCAATCGAACACTCCCAGGGGATCGGCGACGCGGCCCGCGCCCAACACGCGCTCGACGGTCAGCTTGTTGCGGAACTGGGCCTTGGGATTGGCCGAGCCGTGGGCGTGGTTCTTGACGGCCACGTGGGCCAGCTGCTCGGGTGTGGTCCCGTACTCGTGCATGTGGCGTCTGGCCATCATGGCGTACAGGGATGCCAGGGTGGCTCCGAAGAACACCTCCCACTCCTGATCGGCGGCGAATGACATGGTCTCCTCAGCGTCCTGGTCGGAAACGTCGGTCATCTTCTCGGCACCCCCCACCATCACCACGTCGTGGGCCCCCGATGCGACGGTCAGGTAGGCCTGTCGCAGGGCGAGGCCACCGGTGGCGCCACCGGCCTCGACCCGGGTCGCGGGGATGCCGCGGTCGGCCAGGCCGGCATGGTCGGCGATGAGGGCGCCGATGTGCTCCTGCTGGATGAACCTGCCCGCGGACATGTTGCCCAGGAAGAGGGCCTCGATGTCCTCGGTCTCCATCCCGGCGTCCATAAGGACCAGCATGCCGCTCTCCAGGCCGATGTCCCGGAGGGAGTGGTCCCAGAGCTCGCCGAACCTGGTCACTGCGGCTCCAACGATCGCAACCTCTCTCATGCGCCGTCCCCCATGAGGATCTTGCCACGGTACTTGGCGTACGTGGCGTAGTCGATGAACTTGCTGAACGCGATGCGTGTCTCCACCAGGTCGTCGCCCTCCCTGTGGTAGTCGGTGATGGCGTCGGTGACCGTGATGTCGAAGGCGTCGGAGCCCGCACCCGAGCCGTAGGAGACCACCAGGACCCTGTCCCCGGGTCCAGCCTTGTCAAGGATGGCAGCCAGGCCCAGGGGTACGGCGCCGCTGTAGGTGTTGCCGATGCGGGGCGTGAGCAGACCCGTCTCCACCTTCTCCTTGGGGAAGCCCAGGGACTTGGCGGCCTTCAGGGGGAACTTGCCGTTGGGCTGGTGGACGACCACCTGGTCGTAGTCCTCGGCGGTGGTGCCCTGGGCCTCCATCATCTTCTTACCGCAGGTGACCACGTGCTTGAAGTACGCCGGGACGCCGGTGAACCGGCCGCCGTGGGAGGGGTATCGCTGTCCCTCGCGGCGCCAGAAGTCCGGGGTGTCCGTGGTGAAGCTGAGGGTGTGGTCGATGCGGGCGATGATGCCGGGGCCCGACGAGATCAGGAAGGCGCCGGCACCCGCAGAGGCGGAGTATTCCAGCGCATCCCCGGGGGCGCCCTGGGAGGTGTCCGAGCCGATGGCGAAGCCACCCTTGATCATCTCCGACTTCACCAGGCCCATGCAGGTCTGGATGGCTGCGGTCCCCGCCTTGCAGGCGAACTCGAAGTCGGCGGCGGTCATGTCCGGGGTGGCACCGATGGCCTCGGCCACGATGGTGGCGCTGGGCTTCACAGCATAGGGGTGCGATTCCGAGCCAACGTAGATGGCGCCCACGTCGACCCGGTCGAAGTGGCAACGTCGCAGGGCCATCTCGGCGGCCTCGACGGACATGGTGACCACGTCCTCGTCCACGGTGGGGACGGACTTGCTCTTGACCCCGAGACCCGCGGCCATGCTCGCTCCGTCCTTCCCCCACACTCGCGCGATCTCCTCGGTCGCGATGCGATGGCGGGGGATCCATATACCATAGCTTAGAATTCCGACGTCCATATTTAGCCAACTCCAGGGCTGTCAGATCTTTGAAAGTACCTTGACCATCCGGTCCACGTCCATGTCCGTGACCACCAGGGGGACGTTCTCTATCTCGGCCAGACGCACGGCCAGATCGTCCACGTTCTTGGGTCTGTAGTAGACGACCATGCCCGGCTTGAGGGGATGCGCCCTTATGGCGACCATCGGGCTTCGGCCGTACTCGACACCCATGAAGATGAGGGCCCGCTCCTGGCTCCAACCGTAGATCTGCAGGTAGTCGAAGGAGGTCAGGGACGTGATGACCTTGAGGGAGTCCAGGAGGGTGTAGCCGTACACCCGGCGGTCCATGATGTGCTCTCCCCACATCACCTCACCCTCGACCATGTCCGCGAACTCCCCTGCGGTTATACCAACGGGGAACTCGCGCATGCTGACGATGGCCCGGCCCTCATCCCTCACCTGGTACTTCGAGATGGTGGGTGAACCTCGCCGCTCGTCGATCGCCATGAGGGCGCAGACCACTCGACGGACGGTGGAGATGGTCGGGCTTCGCCTGCGGCCACCCTCGTAGTCCGAGACCACGCTGTGGGAGATGCCCATCTCACCGGCCAGTTCCTTCTGGGAGACTCCGAAGACCAGTCGCCACTTGCGCAGCGTCTTCCCAGGCTCGCTGGAAAGGACTATCTCCCCGGCTATCTTCTCTCCGAACTCCTCGTTCACGTCCGGCCGATTGCAGGAAGGGTATAAAAAACTTGCCGAAGTCGTATTTCGGCGTTCAGTGTAACAGGCAGGTAGCCAACGCTGCGATCATGCATCGTGCGAGTCCGCCTGCCGTGCCCCCGAAAAGTATATTGTCGCACCATCCCTTCCATTACTTCCCGAGGCTGTTGCCGTGCCAGATACGTTCAAGGTAGCAATCGCACAGATGTCCTACGACTGGACCCGTCCGGGGTCCATCGAGGAGAACCTTCTCAAGGCCCGTGACTTCATCAAGAAGGCGGCCAGGGCCAAGTGCCGTGTCGTCATCTTCGGGGAGTACTTCTTGGGGGACCTGCCAGTGGAGCCCCTTCCCAACGAGCAGATCGCCGAGCTCCAGGCCCAGGCCAAGCGCTCCCGCATCAACATCGTGTGCGGCATCACGCGCAACCGGGTGAGCGAGCAACCCAGGGAACAGTACCTGACCTCCGTGGTGATCGGTCGCAGGGGCGAGGTCTTGGCCATGGTGAACAAGGCGATCTACAACCCCACCGAGCGGCCCTGGTTCGACAAGGTGACCACGGTGGAGCCGGTGGACATCGACGGCGTCATGTGCGGCGTGATGGCGGGCTACGATGCGGCGGTGTCCAACGTCGCCAGGCTACTGGTGGACAAGGGGGCCGAGGTCCTGCTCTACCAGCTAAGCGCCTCCTCGCCGGAGGAGCGGGACACCATACAGGCGGCCGTCATTGCAAGGTCCAACTCCAACGGCGTCCCCGTGGCGTCGGTAGGCCAGCTGGGCGAGTTCATGAAGCGCCAGTACCTGGGCGGTTCCATAGCCGTCATGCCCCGAACGGTCAAGTACGGGGTGATGGAGGTGGCCGACGGCGTGGACATACCCCTCCGGTTGGAGGAGGAGGAGGAGCTGGGCATCGTCGAGTTCGACCTCCGTGCCCTGCGGGCGATGCGCAAGAAGTTCTCCCACCTGGACCTGGTGCCAGAGGGGCTGTGCTGAGGACCCCGAGGTCCGTCGTCATAAGTTAGATATACTCCCTGTTCGGTGCCCATGCCACAACCCGGGCCCGTGGGTTAGATTGGTCCATACTTGTGCGTTCGGGACGCATAGACTCCAGTTCAAATCTGGGCGGGCCCACCATTCACCATCGCTCGAACTCCTTGAGCCACGCCTCCGACAGATCGAACATACTGGGTCGGTCGGTCGACGGGGAAGGACATTATCGGACCCATTGCATCCATCGTCCGTTGTGCGAGTACGTGGGAAGGCTGCGGGACGACGTGGTGAGACCCGGTCCGGGGTGGAGCGCTGGGACTACCTCGCGGCGATGCGGCCCAGGTACTGCCCGCAGTTGGACCCGATCCGGTTCTCCTCGTACTCGCCGATGCTGAGGAGCACGTCGAAGCCCTGCTCCCGGAAGGCGTCGACGTAGAACTGGGCCCCCTCCTCCCGGTCCTTCTCGATGAGGGTCCGGAGGCCCGCTGACCTCGCCCTGTCCGTGGGATTGAGGGGCGTCAGCTTGATGAGGAAGTGCTCGGGATCGAAGTGCCTCCTCACGACCTCGGGGTCGATTGGTATGCCCTCTATCAGGCAGAAGTTCAGGGTGACACGCTTGTCGCCAGGTTCCCGGAACCCGGCTCCCACAACGGCCATCTCCTCGAAGGTGAGGGTGCGGATGGGGCACAGACGGCTTCGCACATCCGGGTCCGTGGAGTGGATCGAGAACTGGAGCTGGAAGTGACCCTTCGGGTAGTGCTCGTCCTTGACCTTCTTGAGGCGATCGATGAAGGCCTTGGAGACCACGGGCCCCACGGTGCTGACAGAGGCGTACACGCTGGTCTCAGGGTACTCGTTGCGCAGGCCCACCAGGGCGTCCAGGACACTCTCGTTGAGGGCTGGCTCGCCCATGCGGGCGAACTGGACCTTGAGCATGTCGGTGCGGGGGGAGCCGTTGTCGAAGCGCTCCTTGACGGCCTGTCTCACCTGCCAGAGCATGCCCTCGGTGTCGACCTTGCCCTTGAAGTCCCCACCGGCGTCGCACATCTGGCAACCAACGGGGCATCCGAACATGGTGGAAACGATGACCACCCACTTCTCCCCTCTCGTCCGGGGTGGTTGGATCGAGTCGACGAACTCCAGCCGCCTCCCATCCTCGTCCTCGGCCACGTGCACCATGGCCAGGTCCGGGTTGCCCGAGGAGGAGATCAACCTCATTCGCTCACTCTCCTCAGGTACTCGTCCGCGCGCATGGCGGCGTCAAGTCCGCTACCCATGGCGATGGCCACCTGTCGGCGCCTCTCGGCGATAACGTCCCCGGCGAGGATCAGCCCCTCGGGGGCCAGGTATCGGGCCCTGTCCAGGCCCAGGATGGCATCGTTGAGGTTCGGCAATGCAGGCTCTCGGCCGATGGAGACGAGCACCGCGTCCACCGGGAGCTTGATCTCGTGGCCTCCCCTGGCGTAGACCACCGTGGGTCCCTGCTCATCCTCGAATCGGAGGGGCGGGCAATCGGTGCGGATGTGTATGCCATCCGCGACATCGAGCTCGCCCTGGAGATGTCGGTTGCATCGGGTGGTGCCCGATCGGAGCAGCATCTCGACCCTGCGATCCCCGTCGTGGAGGGACAGGGCCTGGTCGACGGCCAGGTCCCCGCCGCCGATGACCGCCACCGTTGAGCCGGGTCCGGCTCGAACGTCGGTCCATGAGTGATACACCCAGGGAAGGTCCTCCCCTGGCAAGCCAAGGAGCTTAGGCCGGGTGCCCGGTGCAAGTATCAGGGACCGCACCGCCACAGAGGCCTCGCCCATGGATATGGCATAACCCACACCGGTCTGGTAGATGTTGTGCACGTCAGCGTCGATGATCTTGGGAGGGAAGCGCCCCAGATGCTCCCAGAGCATCTCCACGACGATGGTGCCGGGACAGGAGGGCGGGATGCCGGGGAAGTTGTCTATCTTCCTGGCGAGGTGAACAAGGCCGCCGATGCGCTCCCGCTCCACCGCCACCACGTTGTAACCGTAGCGCACCAGCTCGGTGGATGCGGTGACACCGGCGGGACCCAGTCCGATGACGCCCACGTCGAAGGCCTCTACCTCCGCGGGGAGCTCGACAGGGTCATCCATTCCAGGGGCGTGGGGAGGCACGGTAACCACCTCCCGTTTCCTGGATTGTGCGGCTGGATACGGGGAAACATTGCCGCGGGGGTGGAAACGCGAAGGTTGGAATTGAACCTTTCGGAGACCGGGCCCCTGATCCGGCTCGCCATCTCAAATATTTAAACCGGCCACGAACATCTAGGTCTGGGACGAGGTAGGCGGGCATGGCACCGAGGAACGATCACCAGCTGACCTTGAGACAACAGGTAGCCTTGGTCGTGGTCATCACGATGATCATCGTCGTGGGCATACTACTGTACGCCGCGGGCTACAACGAGAGCTTCTACTCCGACAACCCCCAGGTCCGTTCCGTGTTCGAGGCCCTCACGAACCTGGGGAGCGATGTGCTGTTCCTGGTGCTTCTCAGCCTCATCTATCTGTCCTATGACAAGAGGTTCGGCCGCAGGCTGTGCTACGTCTTCTTCTTCATGGTGTACGCGACGGACTTCCTCAAGGAGTTCTTCCAAGACCCCCGGCCCCCGACGAACCTCGAGAGGGAGGACCCATACACCAGCTACGGTTTCCCCAGCGGTCACACGACCACGGCCATCACCTTCTACGGATACATCATGTTGAGCCACCTGGGAGAGCGGCGGTTGCGTTTGCCGTTGATCATCCTCTGCATGTTCCCCATCATCGTAGTACCGATCTCGCGGATGGTGATCGGCGTCCACGACCTGCAGGACGTGGTCGGGGGCGCGGTGATCGCACTCTCCATACTCTTGGCCTACATGGTGTTCCTACCCCGGGCCGCGCCGGTTGTCAAGGCCTGGTCGATGGAGAGGCAGATCGGTGTAGGGGTTACGGTCGCACTGCT
>JAUVEQ010000166.1 GCA_030594725.1 Methanobacteriota archaeon | reverse complement strand
GATGAACGTCACCGTCTCCCCGGTCAACGATGCGCCAGAGCTCTCTGGAGCAAGCGTGGACCCACCTGAAGGCAGTGATGGGACCTCATTCAAGTTCACCGTGGTCCTCAAGGACGTCGACATGGGGTCGAGCCCCCCGGTTGTCGAGGTCGTGATCGATGGTGTCAAGTACCGATGTGCCAGGGATGAGCTGGATAACGGGCGCTACGATGAGGGAGTGGTCTTCTTCCTCGAGAGGGACCTGGGATCTGGTAAACACTTCTTCCATTTCACCGCAGATGATGGTGATGGAGGAGCGGTGACCACCGATACCCTCTCGCTCACCGTGGAGGAGACATCGGAACCATGGTACAGGACGAACTTGACAACCATCATGATATCTGCACTCATCATCGGCGCTGCGGTCTTGATGGCGATCATCCTAGCTGGAAGGAAGAGGCAGTCCGGATCCAGTGATTGAGACCCCAAGGGAGAGATTATCGAGGAACAGAGTGTCGAGTGTGCACGAAACCCCCCGTACCCGCCCCTCTTCACCAGTATCCGCCCTTTTAAATCGGAAACACTTTTGCCGATGAACACACCTTGACCACGGAGGATGGAGGATGAAGAGCGCTGTCCTGGCCGTTATTACAGTACTGCTCATGGCCAACGTCGTGATGTACCCCTACTGGACGGCCCAGATGGACGATGATGACTGGGACCCGGATGACGGGCCCGGCGGCAATGATATCGTCTCGATAGATGCCATCTCCGTCACTGTGCCGCCTGTGAGGTCAGGAGACATCCTCCTTTACAACTACGAGTTCTTAGCGGAACTGTACGATGTGAACAAGACAACGGGCAACATAACGCTCATCAGCCTCGAGGCCAATGGCCAGCTGTTGGAGCAACTTAACGGACCCCTTTCTAAGAAGGACGGTTACATGGTCTCCCACGAGTCATGGCAGCTCCACACCGAGCTCACGTTATCCGTCAAGATAACCCTCGAGTATGGCCATCCAGATGACAACAACGAGCCTCTCATCGTCAACGGGCGTATCGATGTCGACCGGGACCGTTTCGCCACATTGAAGGGTGATACCGCCATAATGAGCTCCGTCGACGGCCTCCTGAGCGTGGACGAAGTGGTGGGTATAGAGATCCCGATAACGGACCTAGAATTCGAGGTGAGCAACATTGGCTATCCTGACCCCCATAAAGAGGTCGACCGTCCCCTGGAGGAGATGCTGTACGGTGACGGGGCCACGCTGACGGAGGGTGATAACGGCACCTACGGGGAATCCCTCTGGGGGGGGTACTACACCCAATATTACAATTGGTCGATCGACAGGTCCGAGAGGGTCAACGGTTACGACTGCGCCCGGCTCAACATATCTGTCGACCTCTTCGGCGAGATCCAGTTGGAGAAGCTCATTTGGTTGTCGTCGCAGGTTCCGAGGCCCGTGAGGATAATGTACTATTCAAAGCTCCCCTATGACGACGAGAACGCCACCGGTCACATATTGCTCAGCACCTCACAGACCCTCACCGATAACGGTTACACCATGGGCGGAGCTCCCATCCCCATCGACCACCAGGCCGAGGAGAGCTTCGTGGACAGGGCGCCGACGGGCGACTTCCGGAGCTGGGAGGTCGGCCCCCAGGACGGTTCCATATCCAGCTCAAGCTTCGACTTTGGTCTTAAGGAGGCGGTCGACCAGTGCTTCGCCGAGAGCTCGGGTCTTGAGGACTTCCGAAGGTCCCACCCCAGCCCCCTGCTCAAGGAAGCGTTCTATTCGGCCAACCAGACAGATATGCGGACGATGGAGTACACATGGAACATAACGTTCGCTGACGACCCCATGGACTGGGAGAACTATGATAACTGGTCCACCTACCAGTATGCCTACGAGATCAACGTGACCAAGCGGGTCAGGACCAGGGCCATCGGTCCTGATGTGGTGGAGACCTTCATCGCTTCCGAAGGAGGGATCACGACCGGCTATGCCACCTTGCCCGAGTACTTCATGGCCGATGAGCTTCTCACATTAGCATCCTCCGAGGACATCTGGGCCAACGTCCAGGAAGTGGCCAGCGTAGCCTATGACGGACGGGACCAGGAGGTGGACTTCACCGAAGCCTGGTACGCCTACTCCACAGGTGGACTGGAGACTGCCGGCGGATTCGGTATGGAACTGCTGGACACCCTTACGGGCATATCCATTCCCAACGCCAATGTCTCATACATCATGCAGATGGACAATGTGTGGGAGGGTGCCAAGACCACCGCGGTGGCCGTCGACGCCGAGTCTGGCAGGATGGTCTACATAACCGAGGTGACCTCCTCCCAGGCCCTGGCGACGATCTTTGGCGGTGGCGCACCGATAACCATCCCAGGCCGACGGTTGGGTTAGCCGAGGTCCAGTATCCCCTCTGAACATCATTGGTTCCGGGATAGAATGTTCACCATTGTCCAGTGATTATCCCTGAGTTATTAAATCAAATAAAGGCAATCCGGGTATCCGAATCGGAGCGCGATCCATGTCCACGCTATCAAGGAGCATGAAGAACGTCTTCGGCAAGAAGGCAAGGACCCTGATGATCGTGGTGATCATCGGCTTCAGCCTCGGCGTCTTCCTCAGCATGTCCATCGTAAGCCAGAACATCTCCGACAGCACGTCGAACATATCGGAGCACATGGAGCGGACCGCCACCATCACACCTGCTGGTGTTGATAAGAGAGGGACGATGAACGAATCCGAGCTGCTCAACATCACGACTGTCGACAATGTCGAAACGGTGCAGATGATGGCCATCATATGGCATTTCAATGAGACGTCACCTGGAAATTGGATAAAGGGAGTCGTTCAGGGTATGGACCCTGGCGAGAGGTTGATGCTCGTGGATGGTGCCGAGTTCGAGATCGAGTCAGGCAGGAGCCTCCAGGCTTCCGACAGCGGTGCATACGTCGCCATCATCGGGACCAACCTATCTGGGGCCCAGGATGCTGGCATCGGGGCCTCCATCAATCTTAGCGGTGCCGAGTTCGAGGTCGTCGGGATCTTCTCCAGTGGTACCCGGTCAGGGGACGCTACTGCCATCGTGCCCTACGATGTTGCCAAGGAGGCCTACAATATCACCGGACCGCAAATCGTCTACGTGACGGCGGACTCGGTGGGCAACGTCGAGACCATGGTCGAGGACCTCAGGGAGACCCTGGGCGAGGACTTCGACGTGGTATCGCCCACCGACCAGGGCGACGCCTTGCAGGAGTCGATAGATGCGATCAGAGCGAACAGCCAGGTCGGTGCTCTTATCGCCCTAGTCACCGGCATCACCGTGATGATCCTCATCATGATACTGATCACCCGTGAGAGATTCCGGGAGATCGGAGTGCTCAAGGCCATCGGGTTCAAGAATTCGAAGATCATCGCCCAGCTCATGACCGAATCCATGACCCTGGCCGCCCTTGGCTTCGTCGTGGGTCTCCTGATCGTGGCCCTCATAGGCCCCTCGATATCCTCCATCATGGTGGACTCGGGGGCTCAGGACGCAGATGTAGAGGATGATAAGACCGGCGGAGGAAAAGGGGGCGGTGGCAAAGGGGAAGAGACCTCGCCTGGGACAGAGGTGGAGTTCAAGCTCGACCCCATACTGCTCCTGGTCACATTGGGGATGGCGCTGCTCCTTGGCGTTCTTGGGTCCCTATACCCCGTCCTTCAGGCCATCCGGCTCAAACCCGCGGAGGCGTTGCGCTATGAGTGAGGCGGAGCAGATCGTCATCCTCAAGGACGTCAAGAAGGAGTTCCAGGTGAAGGGCCGGTCGGTACCGGTGCCCGCGCTCCGCGGCGTCACGATGAACATCGAGGAGGGCTCGATGGTCGCCATCAAGGGCCCCAGCGGGTCTGGAAAGACCACCCTGTTGCAGATGATCGGGGCTATGGACATCCCCACCGAGGGTTCCGTCGTCGTCGACGGCGAGGAGCTGGCGGACCTCAAGGAGGTGGAGCTCACAGATATCAGGGCGTCCACCATAGGCTTCGTCTTCCAGGACTTCAACCTCCTGCCCAACCTGACGGCGCTGGAGAACGTGGAACTTCCGATGGAGGCCCTCGACGTACCGAAGGCCGAGCGGAGGAAGAGGGCCCTTGAGCTGCTGGAAACGGTAGGTATGTCGGAGAGGGTCGATCACAAGCCTCTCAAGCTGAGCGGTGGTGAGCAACAGCGGGTCGCCATCGCTCGCGCCCTGGCCAACAATCCCTCGATCATCCTGGCCGATGAGCCCACGGGTAGCGTGGATTCCAAGACGGGCGCTGCCATAATGAATCTGTTGAACAAGCTCCGACGTGAGAGGGGCACCACGGTCATAGTGGTCACCCATTCCCGGAGGGCGGCTGCCACCTGCGATCACGTCTTCACCATCAAGGATGGTGTGATAACCACGGAGGAGGACGTGGCTGCCATCGAGGACCTGGAGGCCAAGAAGAAGGAGCTCCGGAAGGCGATCTCCGCATCTGGAAAGATCGTCAACTCGCTCTTCGACGCGGGCTTCGACAGCGTCGACGCGCTGAATGGAGCCACGGTATCGGAGCTTACACCCATCGTCGGGGATCAGAACAAGGCCGAGAAGATAAAAAGGAAGGCCAGGATCCTCAAGGAGCTCGAAGAGGACGTTGTGGATTGATGCACGGATCCCCTCGTGCCCGCCACTCACGACATTCTATGAGGACCCCGCTCCTTTATCGTTCACGGCGCAACCGTTCAAGGCTCCACAGGATACCGGGATGGTCCTCTATCCGCTCGTTCAGTATCCCATGAGGAGCTATCCTCTCCGGTTCGAACACAAGGTCGTCGAAGAAGACATCGATGACATCCGAATACCTGGTGCCGACCTCCTCCAGGATACTCTCTAGGAATCCACCTACCCGTTCGGCCAGCTCCTCTATTTGTGGCCCACCAACGATCAGGTCCTCAACATTGCCCTCGACCCTGGCACTCGTCATGTCCAGGAAGGGAGAGAACTTGTGGAGCCGTGCTTCGGGCCGGGTCAGACTATCCAGCACGAACGATGCGAAGAAGGTTTCTTCCTCATAGTCCTCGTTTGCGATGGAGTAGACATCGAACAGGTCACGTCCGCTGAGATGCTGGGGGTACCCGAACCGGTAAAGGAGCGTTGCGACCTTGTTCGAGAACATCTCCTCCCGCCTGGGCGTCAGCACCTCGATGGTCCTTCCCGTTTCCGGGTGTTCCCATTCGAGATGGACGTCCGAGGCGAGCATGGGCACCCTCCGCAAGTACCCCGTCTCTATCTTGAGGGTATCCTTCCTTCCGGAAGCGGAAAAGTACCTGATCTCAAAGCGGGTCAGGGGATAGGACGCCTGGATCCTGATGTCCCCGCTGGCGTATCCCAGGTCGTAGAGCACCTGTTTGATATAGCCGTCGACCCTCTCCCTCTCCCCGCGCCACTCCCCAGGCCCTGGTTCCCTGTAGTTGAAGTCAAGGTCCAAGCTGAGCCGGGGAGCTCTGGCCAGGTGCACGAGGTTGAGGCACGTGCCGCCGTAGAAGGCCAAGCTCCTTGACAGGAAGGGCACGGAATACATACGTTGGGCGATGTCGGCGAGCCGTAGGACCTTCTCCCGAAGGTCCGATGGAAACCCCTCAAGGTCGACCATGGCCATGCTCACATACCCTCCAGCATCCTATCGAGGCCAGGGACATCATATACGTTCCAGTGTTTGTTCAGTGGACCGGGCGACCTTCGGTCCATGTAGAGTGGTTGCCCTCCTGATTTCTCCATCAACTCGTCATTCACGGATTCAAGGACACCCTCGTAGTACATGTTGGTTCCCAGCAGCTGCAATACCCGCCCTGCTTTTCGGAACAACACCTTCTTGTCGAAGACCTGGAGGACGGACACCAGCTGGTCGCCCTGCACACCGGGCAGGCTCTCGAGGCTCTTCAGCACCTCCTCCCATCCACCTGCCAGATCAGGCCTGTCCAGGCAATCGATGAAGGTCCTGGTGGGGTTCGAAATTGTGACCAGGTGGCCGTTGCGATCAATGACCTCGGTACCCAACCGAGGTAGGTTCGTGAGCGCTGGGTTGTAGGTCGAACCCTGGAACTTGAAGGACCTGAACTGCGTACCCGGTCTCAGACACACGGTCACCGAGTTGAACCAGGAGTACGCGCAGCCGTGCAGCTCCAGGGCGGTGTGGAAGCCCAGATAGTACTCCTCTCTCACCTTGGAGGCGATCGTATATCTGTCGGCCACCTTCGACGACCCGTCAGAGCCTGGTCCCCAGGTTGCCACGTAGAGCCCCCTTCGGGTCCTTGCGATGTCACCCCGTTCGATGAGCTTGGCCAGGTACTCGGTATAGAGGTATCTGTATTCCAAGGGTCTCCGGTCCAGGACCTCCTCTCCCAGCCCCTGCATCTCGGCCCGGCTCACCACACCCCTGCTCTGGATCATCCTTAACAGTCTGTCTAGTTTAGTCATATGCAAATCACCATCATTATATTGGTATTTAACCCTTACTATGATTATATCGTGCATATGCATTACATCATCATTATAGTGGTAAAAAACCTATATTCCGGTATGAAGGTGCAATCGCCACGAAATAGAGCGTCGGAGCCACGAGGGGGCAGAAGGGTTGGGTCCGGTCTCGGGGAATCACATTCCATCGTGCCCGCTATCCTCTCAAGATGGTCTTCTCCTGAGCTCCTCGAGGATGGCCTTGTTCATCTCCATCATAT
>JAUVEQ010000228.1 GCA_030594725.1 Methanobacteriota archaeon | reverse complement strand
GGACGTGGGCACCGTCTTCAGCGGGGGCAGGGGATACCATGCCCACGTGGAGGACCCACGGGTGTTGGAGCTCAACGCCTTCGAGCGCCGCGAGATCATCGACCTGGTCACGGGCAAGGCCGACCTGAACAATTTCTTCGAGAAGGTGCCGTTCAAGGCGGGCGTCAGGATGGACGGCAGGGGTTACTCCAGCAGCACCCTGGTTCTGCCAGACCCCTCCATCGGGAGCTGGAGAGGCGACCTGGCCGGGGAGACCATCCGCCTCTTCGCGACCTACGACGAGATGATCAAGGCGGGACAGATGGACGAGGTGGTCGTCCAACTGGAGGCCCTCACGGAGAAGGACACCGATGTTGTCAAGAACTTCATCGACCTACTTCAACAGCCAGACGATGCCGGCCACAGGAGGATGGACCGGCTACTGCAGGACAGGCGGATAGACCTGCAGCAGGGACTTGGCGAGAAGTTCTGGCAGAAGATAACCGAGAAGCTGTTCGTCCAGATGGCGGGAGAGGCGGACGAGCCCGTCACCGCCGACACCAAACGCCTCATCCGACTGCCATCCTCCCTTCACGGCAAGACGGGTTTCCGCGTCACCAAGCTCACCCGGGACCAATTGGATGACTTCGACCCCCTCACGGATGCCCTGGCCTTCGGCGATGATCCCGTCGAGGTGGAGGCCCACGTCGATGCGACCATCGAACTGGGAGGTCACGAGCACACCTTGACGGCCGAGAGGCGTACCACCCTTCCCGAGTACGCCGCGACCTTCGCCCTCCTCCGGGGGATGGCCTGGATCCCGCCGGACTAGAAGAAGTCGTCCAGGGTCAGCTTCTTGTCCGTCACCTTGGGTTTGGGGGTGATCGGTTCCTGCTCCTTCTTGGACAGGGGGTGTTGTATCCCTGCCTTCTTGGCCTCGGCCATCCTTTCATCGTCCCCATCCTTCTTGTCGAAGTCACGGGAGAAGAGGTCGTGCTGGGTGACCCGGGTGCCTCGGAGCAGGGCGGCCTCGTCCCAGTCGAATACCTCGGTTATGCGTGCCAGGGAGGCCGCCACCCGGCGGGCGTAGTACTCGTAGTCCACCTTGTGATCGAAGGGTCGCCCCGAGAAGAATGGCCACACCTCCTGGCGGCCCTTGCCCGGCGACTCGACGACGACGTACGACACCTTCATACCGGGGATGAACTCCTCCCCGGCCTCCTTGTACTTGCGGGCTGCCTGCACGTGGACCAGACCGTCGGGGTTGGCGTAGTTGCTCTCGTCCTTGACCGTGCGGGATATCACCAGCTTCTCGGTCTCGACATCGCCGGCACGGATCCGCTCGACGTAGTCCTTCGAGGCCTGGATGGCACCGTCGATGTCACCCTCGAGGATGCACTCGAATATCGTCTCCAGGGCGGCTGTCTGGTAGTCGAAGGCATCGGTACGCCGCGTCTCGTAACCACGGACGAGGGTGGTCTCCTCGGGCCATAGCACCCGGCCAACGTAGCGCTTCTTCGCCCCGTGGGTGAAGAACGGGTCCATCACCTTCTCGAACTCCAGCGTGCCTCCGTACCTGGAGTACTTGCGGGCGAGCCCCTGCCCGAACTCCACGTTGGGCTCCGTGCCCTCGTGGGGGGATTGGACGAACACGCTGTCCGTGTCGGAGTAGATGACCTCGTAGCCCTCCTCCTCAAGGTCGCGGATGACGCTCTTGATGTTCTCCCTGGCGAAGGCCGTGATGGACTCGCCTATCTTGCGGTTGGTGAACCGGTAGAAGGAGGAGGCGAACACCCCGTAGAATGAGTTCATCAGGATCTTGACGGCCTCCTGCAGGCCGTTGTAGTACCTTCTCTCGTCCTCGGTCTCCGCCTCGCGCATCTGGGTCTTGATGCGGTCCCTCTCCTCCATCAGGCCCTCGAGTATCTCCGCCAGCAGCCCCTTCCTTATGTCCTCCGACAGGTACCGCACCTCGGGGATGGGAGTGATGTTGGTACCCTCCTCGGAGAGGGTGGTGAAGCACATGTTGTTCGCGATGATGATGGAGGGGTACATCGCCTTGAAGTCCAGCACCACGATCCAGTGGTACAGCCCTGGCTTGAGGCTGTGGACGTAGGCACCCTCGATCTTGCTGTCCCGGGTCGTGCGTCGGGTCAGGGGCACCCCGACCCCCGCGCGGTCGGCCTTGCGGATGAATATCGAGTCGATGAGCAGGCTGGTCCTCCCGCTGATGACATCATCGATGGGCAAACTCGAGACGGTGGCCAGGTCCTGCATCTTCTCCAGGACCTTGATCTCCTCGAGGATCCGCAGGGCGAGGTAGGAGTCCTGGATGCAGTACTCGATGACCTTCTCCCGGTCGGCGGCCCACTCGTCATCGATGTGGGTGGAGTCCACGTCCATCTTCTGCTCGCCCAGCACCAGCTTGGCCACGTCGGCGAGCCGCTCCCGTTTTGGCCGCAGCTCCCTCTTCACGTTCCACCAGGCGTCGGCGATTATCCGGCCATGGACCTTCCAGAACCTGTCCGCGATCCGGTTGGGAGGACGCCCGTCCCGACCGATGTTCATCCTACGTCCGTACAGGGCCAGTCTGTCGTTGACGTAGGGCAGGTCGTAGCCGTCGATGTTGTAACCGGTGATGACATCCGGGTCGTATCGGCTCACCGCCTTCAGGAAGCCCTCGAGTATCCTCTCCTCTTCGTCGTCGACCAGGGCCTCCTTCACTATCTCGCCATCGACCTTCCGCACCACCACGCTTATGGTCAGGATCCTGCCTCCCCGGTGGGTCTGTCTCTTGGAGTTCTTGTCGTCCACCAGGGAGTTCTCGATGTCGAAGCTCAGTATGCACAGGGGAGGCTTGAAGGCCTCTACGGGCTCGAAGGCCTCGGCCAGGACCACCAGGTCGGTGGTGTACGTCGCCGTCCGCTCGTCCTCCACCAGGGTCCCCTTGACCCGGGTGCATGCCCCGATGTCCATGTCGTAGATGAACCGGAGGGCGAAGGGGATGTCCGCGGCCAGGACCGTTGCCCCCTCGGCCTGCATCCTCCTGCGGAAGTCGGGCACCTCGTACGGATATCGGACGGTGACCTTGAACGCATCCCGGTCCTTGCCCTCGTACCACAGCGTGACCGGGTCCTTGCTGATGAAATTGGGGATGCGCTCCAGCGCCAACAACGCCTGGGGCGGTGGCTCCACCAGATGGAAGTAGGGCCTGAACCCCTCGTAGAGAATGGTCACGGACCTGCCATCCCGGGTCCTGCCGTACAGGTGGATGACTATCGGCTTGTCCTCGACCCGCGTGTAGGAGGCCTCGACCAGACGAACGTCCCAGCTGGTCTCGGCCAGGCGCCTATCCCCCCCAGACGATCTTGACTACGTCGTTCTCCTGGAGCTGGTAGTCGGCCCCCACCACCCGGTGGGTGCGGGCGTTCACGGCCCGGATGAACTTCTCGCCGAACTCGGAGTGGATGATGTACGCCAGGTCCCGGGCCGTGGCGCCCCGCCTCACCAGGTACGCATCCGGAAGCAGGTGGCCCTTCTTCGAGGCCCAGTGGGTCTCGTCCTCGACGGGATACACCACGATGCTGTCCAGCATGTCGAAGACCGCCTTCTCTATCACCTTCTGCACCCCCGTCCCTCCCATGTTCGCCATGCAGGTCCTTATGCTCTCGAGCCCCTTCGTCTGGGCCCCTGACAGGGCGGAGGGGTCCTTGATCTCGAAGTCGACCTCCCCCGGGTGGTAATCGATGAGGCCCGCCTTGTCCGCCTTGCGCAGGGCCAGCTCGCACTCGGCCGACGTCGGTATGACCATCTCGTCGTCCAGGTCCATGAGGGACTGGAGCATCTCAGGAGAGGCCTTGTCAGCCTTGTTCGCGGCGATGAGGATGGGCTTGGAGACCTTGCGGACCTCCCTGGAGAGCTCCATCAACTGGTCCGGGGTCCATTTGGAGACCTTCTCGGGAAGGTCCAGGCCGTTGAGCACCTGGTGCATGTCCCCCTGTGTCACTCCGAGGCCCGCCAGCCTTTCCTGGAGCGCGATCTCGGTGCGGGTGTGGGTCAGCTCGATCTGCTTGGAGACCTTGTCCCAGCCCCTGTCCAGTATGCCCTTGATCCAGTACGCGATCTCGTCCTCGAGGAAACCCACGTCCTCCCGGGGATCGTGGGCCCCGACACCCACCAGGTTGCCCTCCCCGTCGGTCTCTCCCGAGGCGTCTACGACGTGGACGAGCACCGAGGCCTGTCGCAGGTCGTCCAGGAACTGGTTCCCCCGGCCCCTTCCCTTGTGGGCACCAGCCACCAGTCCGGCCACGTCGATCGCCTGGACCGGTATCATGCGGGTGCCGTCGTCGCACTTGCTGTTCACAGGATTGCACTGCTTGCCAAGCTCGGTGTGGGGACAGGGCGAGCGGACGTACGTGACACCACGGTTGGCGTCGATGGTGGTGAAGGGGTAGGAGGCGATCTCGGCATCCACCAGGGTGGCTGCAGCGAAGAACGTGGACTTGCCCACGTTTGGTTTGCCCACCAACCCGAACTCCATCGCCAAGCCAATCGGCCTTTTGGATACTTAGAGGTTTGCCCGGGTGGGGTGAATGTGCCCAATCGAGGTGCAGTATGGACAAATGGACGCGGATAGGATTATATTCACCGAACCGGATGAAGGGTGGGGTTCATGGAGGATCTGGAACACATCTTAGGAAAGTACAAGAGGAACATGAGGTGGGTCACCCTTGTTGTCGGTTTGAACCTACTCCAGATGGTCCTATGGCCTTTCATGACTCTATTGGCCGGCACGGGAGGTTTTGCGGGAGAACCCGAGATGGTGGACCCGGACCTCTGCTGGGGATTCCTCATAGTCCTGCCCATCACGGAGGGGCTCTTTTTCTTCTGGCTCTATCGTAGCAGGGACTGGGTCGTTGCCCTGATCGCGTGCGTCCTCGCGTGGGCCCTGCCCCTGGCACTGATGTATTTCGAGGGAATGGAGTATCTACCCCTAAGGATAATGTACAGCATCCTCCCCGTCGTTCTCACCCTGCTTATCATCAACATGTTGTGGCTGAGGCATAGGGTCAAAGCGGCTGGTGGGGACATGGAATGAGCTTCCGGGATGTGGGTCGACCGCATCTCATCCCCTGGAATTATTGTCGCAACGTTGAAATATGTCGTATAACCTCATACGGAACGGGATGCACGAGACCGTCGAATCTTACCGGAACCACCTGGAGGAGCTGGGACGCTCTCCCAACACCATCAGGCAGTACACATGGCACATCCAGCGGATGCTCGACTACCT
>JAUVEQ010000227.1 GCA_030594725.1 Methanobacteriota archaeon | reverse complement strand
CCCGTAATCCCTGTGATAGATGGTGACATTCACCGAGACCTCCACCCTCTCGTTCGTCTCGTTCACGACCACCAGCCGGACCTTGGCCGGTCCCTCGCCGTCGTACGGGGGCTTCCACGTGAAGGTCCTACCGTTCCCCAGGTAGTCGCCATCCAGGTACCACAGGAACTGGACGCCCCACGGCTCCCCCCATTCATCCGCCGCAGCGGCCTCCAGCTCGTACTTGACGTTCCGGTCCACCCTCTGGCCCTCCACCAGGCCGGCGATCTCGATACTGGGAGCATCGCCCTCGCCGTCGACCAGGGGCATTATGAGGAAGGTCACCCCGAGGAGACACATGGCACACAGATACATACTAGGACGCGGCATGGAAGCTCGACCCCGAACCCGCTACTATTTGGGACCCCGCTTTATAACCTTTTATTGGAATGGAATTGGAAATGACGGCCCGAAGTACTCATTATCTGATAACCTTCCCTGAGAACCAGGGGCGAAGGGTGATAACGGGCGCCGGACAATTTTCTAGGGCCATGAGTAGAACCATCCTGGTCCTGGCAATAATCTGCCTTGTTCTCGTCTCCTCGGGTTGCACCATGCCCTGGCAGGACGATGAGGTGGAACCGCGTGACGCGATGCGCGACCTTGTCCAGTCCATCGCGACCAAGGCCAGGAGGACCGACGCCGACTTCATTGTCGTCCCCCAGAACGGCCTGGAACTGCTGACCAGGGACGGCAAGCCCAACGGTGCCCTGGCCAAGGGGTACGTGGGCGCGATCGATGGGGTGGGTCGCGAGGACCTGTTCTTCGGCTACACCGGCATGGACCGGCCCACCCCGGTGGGCGAGCTGGAGCACATGTCGACCATGCTGAACGTCTCCACCACCCAGGGCAAGCCAGCACTGGTCACCGATTACTGCTCCCAGCAGGGATACATATGGGACTCCATACGATGGAACGCCGAGAGGGGCTTCCTCTCCTTCGCCGCCAGCAGCCTGGAGCTGGACGCCATCCCCGAGTACCCGGTGGAGCCCAAGAACGTCAACACGGATAACGTGACGAGCCTGGCCGCCGCCAAGAACTTCCTCTACCTCATCAACCCTGGCGCCTTCGAGGACCGGGAGGACTACCTGGAGGCCCTCCGCAGTACCCGCTTCGACGTGCTGATCATCGACCTGTTCTACAACGGCACGCCCCTCACCTCCCAGGAGGTAACGTCCCTCAAGGTCAAGTCCGGGGGCGGGACGCGCCTGGTCCTCGGGTACATGAGCATCGGGGAGGCCGAGGACTACCGGTACTACTGGAACAACGCCTGGAACGTGGGCGGGCCCGACTGGCTCGAGGGAGAGAACCCCGACTGGGAGGGCAACTACAAGGTGCAGTACTGGGACTCCGCCTGGAGGCAGATAATCTACAAGAGCGAGGATAGCTACCTCAGCCGGATCCTTGACGCGGGCTTCGACGGGGTGTACCTTGACCAGATCGAGGCCTACGAGCACTTCGAGGACTGAACGGCCCCTTCGGGCTCAGAACTCCTTCCAATCGTCTGTCGTACCTTCTTCGGACCCGAGCTCGTCTGGCATCGCCACCTGCTCCAGCTCGATCGATCCCTCAGGGGCCGCCTCGGGAGCCGCCTCGGCGGCCTCCGCGGCCACCCTCTTGACCTCCTTGAAGTGGTCCACCTGCTCGGGGACCACGGGGACCTTGGCGCATTCCACCTCCCCGTCCTCCTCCAGGTGGGGATGGGTCCAGTCGTGGTGCCATCCGTCCCCATCCAGGAGCTTCACGGAACGCAGGCCGGGGGTCCGGGACCTTTGGTAGCCGTAGGCGGCTATGCCAGCGGATACCAGCAGGACCAGCACGACGAGGCTCAGCAGGCCAAGGCCAGCGGAGGTATGGGCAAGGTTCGCGTCCTCCACGGTGAACACGCTGGTGCTCGTGGCGATGTTGCCCGCGGCGTCCTCCACCGTCACCTGGATGATGTGGTCGCCGAAGCCTGGAAGGGTCACGTTGGTGAAGAGCTCGTCATCGGGCATGTCCCGGGGCTCGCCCTCGTCCAGGATGTAGACCATGCGCATGATGCGGGTGCTGTCGCTGGCGTCTATCTCCAGACGGAGCTTCAAGCCCTTCTGGTTGAACGAGGACCCGTCCACTGGATACAGTATCGCCAGGGAGGGTGCCACGGTGTCCAGCACCAGGTCGATGGACTCCACGCCGGACTCGAGGCCCGCGGCGTTGCGGGCCCGGGCGTGGATCTGGTGGGGTCCGTCGAGGCTCCCGTCGGGTATCTCCACCTCGAACAGGCCGCTCACAGGCATCCAGAGCGTGTCCTCCGTCGGGTGGTTGTCGAAGGTGAGCTGGACCTCGACCCCGCCGTACGGGTCGACGGGGGTGATCTCCACGGGAATGACGTCCGTTGCCCGCGTCACGTCGCCTTCGGGCAGGGACAACTTTATGATCGGGATGATGGTGGCGTAGTGGATCTTGGCCGAGGTCTCGCCCACGTTGCCCGCGGCGTCCTCGACGCGCAGGTAGACCCAGTGGTCGGATTCCCGGGCCTTTACCGTCCATTCGAACGTCTCGGAGAAGTCCTGGTCCCGGACCCGGTCGAAGGAATCGTCCTCCGACACCCACATGCGCACGGGCTCGCTGGGGTCCTCGTAGACCACGACGCCGTCCACCCTGGTGTCGATGGTGTAGACCGCGCCCCCGTCCAGGGTGAGGTTCACGGAGGGGGCGGTGGTGTCCAGGCGTATGGTATCGTTCACAGGCAAGGAAACGATGTCACGTTTGTCCAGGTAGCGGATGTACACCGTCTTGATGCCGTCCTCGGGGTCGAGGAACCACCTCCTGTCCTTGTTCGCCGTCTCCCAGGTCGCCCCCTCGAAGGAGGGGTTGTTGGACAACTGCATTCTTTGAACGTTGGCCCCCAGGGGCAGATCGATGCTGAGGTCCACGACGGTCTTTCCGGTGAGGTCGGCACCGCCTTCGATGGTGACGCCGCCCACGGCCTTGGGGAGGTACAGCTCGATGTCATCGGAGATCACGAAGATATTCCTGGCAACATCGGTCACCCTGAGGTAGACCACCCGCTTGCCGTCGCCGCCCTCGGTGAGCTGCCAGTTGTTGATCGCCTCCACGCCCATGGGTACATCGAAGGGCTCGGTGAAGGTGGGCTCGTTGGCGATCTCCACCTTGGCCACGTCGTTGTTGTCCGAGTAGCTGAAGGTGAGGGCCACCACGTGCTGCGGGGTGTATTGGCTACCCTGGTCGATGATTATCTCGCCCCGGGGCGGGAAGGAATCGAAGATGACGTGGTCGCTGGCGGGCGTGGACATCAGGCCGTGGCTGTCTATGAACCTCACGTACACCCATGACACGCCCTCGGCGCCTGCCATGGTCCATGGTATATCCTCTGTGTACGCGAAACGTGTCTTCCTCGAGAAATCGAGATAGTTCGAGACGTCCACGTACTCAACGCCGTACTTGTCCGTCGCGTCCACCCTTATCGTGACGTTCATATCGTTCGTGAAGGCGTAGTCGCCCAGGATCTCCATGGTGCCCACGGGCGGGATGGTGTCCACGGTGACGGAGATGCTGGTCATGTTGACCGCGCCGCTGGCGTCGGTGACGCGCACCTGGATGACGTTGGCGTCCTCCTGGAGCTCCATCTGGGCTTGCCATTGCTCGAGGCCCTCCACGGGGGCCCATTCGCCGCCCCAGGGACGGACCTCGACGGAGGTCAGGGGAGCGTGGTAGTCCAGGCGGATCTCGGTCAGGCGGAGGTTGGCCCTGGTATCCTTTATGCCCGGTATCGAGAGGTGGCTCTTCAGCTGGAGGTATCTGCCGTCGACGGGCCCCTCGGGAACACCGTCCACCAGGGGGACCCAATCGGTCCAGTTCTCGGCGTCATCCGAGGCCCTGACCCACATGTTGACCTGGGCCGTCCTGGGGTGGGAGGAGTCCCACGTTGGCACGGCCCCGTCCAGGATGGCCTCGTAGCCTATATCGATGACGGGAGAGAGCCACTCGCCCGTGAGGGCCCACATCTCCACGTAGTCCACCATCAGGGGGGACCTGTGGGCGTAGAGACCCTCCTCGCCCGGGCCGAACCAGAAGGTGGTGGGGGCGGTGGCCTTGGTGAATCCCGCGAGGAGCTCGCCATCCCGGTAACAGTAGTACCGGTCGGAACTGGCCTTGTACTCCAATTTGTAGATGTGGTACTCGTAGTCGTAACCGGTGGTGTTGAGCACCGGCTCGCCACCGGCGTACACGGTGAACCACGACACGGGGTTGAAGGTGTACATCGATTTTACCGACATGTGGCTCTTGTCAAAGTCCATGTTGCCCGACGAGACGCCACCGCCCGAGGCGGAGTACCCGAAGGCGGTGAACTTCAGTTTGAACTCGGTGATTATGTCCGCACCCTCCATCGGGGTGGCGGCGGAGCTCCTCACCTGGGGATAGTTGGTCGAGGGGTTCGGCCACGACCACAGGTAGTCCAACTTGAGGGCGCCCGATTCGATGGAAACGTTGCCCGGGTCCTGTAGAATGGTCCACTTCTGCGTGTTCAGCCCGGGGCCGGAGAAATCGTCGACGAACAATGCCACCGGGTTGAACGTCAGGTTCTCGCCCCGCATCTTCGTGTTGGTCATCGTGCCGTTCTCGAACTCCTCCCGCCCGAGGGATAGCGACCTGGTGTCGGGCGTCGCGTTGCCCGTCACCAGCACATCCTTGTAGGTCAGGAAGCTGCCGTCGATCGGCGTTTCCACGTCTATCCACGGGCTGTCGACCGCCCCGACCGAGGACACGACCATGGTCATGGCCAGGAGGAGGGTCATCACGCCGACCGCGTATCTTTTCCGGGATCCACTTCTCTTTCTCATCAACTCGTCACCCCTTGTATCGAGTTCCCGACATGGGTCCGCCGCATCCCCCATGCAACGGTTGGATCCCTCCCAAGATCGCAATGAAGGTTGTGGGGCGAAGGAGAGGCGCGGCTCGACCCTGGCCGGTTGCCAGGGCCTTCGGGGGCGGCCGGGCGTGGTCTGCTACAGGGCCTACCGTGGAAGCACCCTCCTTTGGCTCCTTGATATTCCAATGCGCAACGAGTATATATACTGTGTTTGGTGCGTTTTGACCTTTAGGGCCAAAATGGCCCTTTCTCGCAGGATGCCAAGGGCGACCAGATAAGTGACGACATTCCCACATGGCACTTCTTCCCACGACCATATCCTCACGTTCTACCACTCTTATCCTTTGCGGTTTACGACGCGTTCCCGTAGACC
>JAUVEQ010000272.1 GCA_030594725.1 Methanobacteriota archaeon | reverse complement strand
TTCGACGACGACCTCCTCCGATGCCAGTCCCGCGCCGCATGCGGTGCAGAACACCTCCTGGGTCTTCGGATGGACCGAAAGGGCTCCCCCGCACCGGTCGCAACCATTGCCCCTCGACCCGTTCGATACGGTACCGAAGGTGGTCACGGATGGTGCCGTCCCGGAGGCCCCGAGGATGTCGATGCTCCTGACGTGGGTCCAGTTGAGTGCGAGAACGATCAGCCAGGGCAACACTGCGGGGAACAGGTTCCCGAACCTGAGCCAGAAGGTGACACTGTCCCAGTCGATGGTCTCGTTCCCCGAACCGATGTTCCAAGAGGATAACAGGGCGGGGAGGATTAGGAAGACTATGAAGGCGGCCCAGCCCAGGCCTAGGACGAGGAAGCTCTCCAACCGATTCTCCTCGGAGGCTGCGGCCAATGCGGCCCCGCTGGTGAACACCGCGAGGCATAGCCCCATGTAGACGGGCAGGATGGTGAGAAGTCCTGTAGGGAAGTCCCCATCGCTCCCCTCCTCTCCACCCTCAGTGGTGGTAAGGATCGCGATGAAGAAGACGATGAACAGTAAGAACCACAAGGCTGATGAGAGCCAGAGGACCAGTTTCGCCTTTGAAGCACCCGAGGGGGCGCCAGGCTGCTCCGCCAGGCGCCCGACGTGCCTGGCCAGAATGGCCGTCAAGATCCCACCCGCGATGGCAAGGGCCAGAGGGGTGATGAGGAGAAGGATCAGGCTGGCCGCACCCTCGCCCTCCAGTTGTTCTTCACCCTCGTAGATGACGACGGTGAAAAGGGTGTACATGCCCGCTCCGAAGAGCAGTATCAGGAATGCGATGCTGGCACTGCTCATCAGGGTGAGCCGTCGCACCTTGCGCGCGCACCACATCAGGGGGTCCTCGGAACCCCACGGCTCGACCTTGGTAGGCACAGGTTGAGGTGGTGGAGCCTGCATCATGGGGGCCGGCGGGTACTGGGGCGCCGCAGCGGTCATGGTGATTCGAAGGAAATGGCTTGTTTAAAAACGGTTCGTCCCGGGTATCGGATATGGTTCTATTGGCCGAGGCGTTGACCTATCCATCGGTCAGATGGGGCGATAGGTTAATCATACCGAACATGCCTCGCAGTTTCGCCTAGGTCGGGAGGGGCACCATGTCAGGCGAGGAAGAGGAGAGACCGGAACTGTACGACGAGGAGGCCTTGATCGAGAGGGAGAACGAGGCCGTCCGGAAGGCCGCGAAGGGACATCCCGGGATGCGGGCGAGCAAGGGGAGCATTCTCAAGAACCTCGCCGTAGTCGTTGTGATAATCATCATCGTCGCGATCATATGGCAGGTCTTCCTCAACAGTGGTAGCAGATCGGACTGGGCCTTCGAGATGACCCAGATGAACGAGGCCAACGACCTGGGTTACACCGGGGAGGGCATAAGGGTCGCCGTCATCGACACGGGGCTCGATGCCGATCACAAGGCCTTCGATGGCGTGGAGATCGTGGAGTGGAAGGATTTCGTCAACGGGAAGTCCAAACCCTACGACGACGAGGGTCACGGAACGGCCATGACAAGCATCATCGCAGGTCAGTCGGCCCTGCCTGGCGGGGCCCAGGACGTGGAGCTGATCATCGTGAAGGTGCTGGATGCGAACGGTGCCGGTACCGATGCGTTGATCGCCGATGGCATCCTCTTCGCCATCGACCCCAACGATGACGGGGATTACAGTGACGGGGCGGATGTGATATCCATGTCCCTCGGTGGACGGACCAGCTACCTGGCCTCGATAATCGGGACCAAAAGCCAGGCCGCCATCGCAGAGGCGGTGTCCATCGGGGTGCTCGTGGTGGCCGCCGCGGGCAACGACGGGGAGAACGACGACGGCGATGTGGCATCTCCAGGTTGGATAAGGGACGTGGTGTGCGTGGGGGCCGTGGACAAGAACAGCAGGATAGCCTCCTTCTCATCCGTTGGTCGGAACCTTCTCAAGCAGGATCCCGACAGGAAACCGGAGGTCGTTGCTCCAGGTGTCAAGATAACGACGGCAAGCCATGAAGGGGGCTACAAGACGGGCTCTGGCACCTCCCAGGCAACGGCGTTCATGGCAGCCTGCCTGGCCGTAGTCCTCTCGGTCAATCCGGACTACGCACATGACGGGATACACGGGGGCAGCGAAGAGGTGATCCGCACCGTGAAGGAAGCCATAATGGAGTCCTCTAAGACCGTGAGCGGTCAGAACACCCCCCACGACAATCTCTACGGATACGGCCTGATCCAGGTGGTCGACATGATAGACTATCTCCAGGCGCTGTAGGAACAGGACGGTCCGTTGATACGGGGGACTGCCCAGATCATTCATCCGAAAGGTTAATCATGCCAGACCAATCTCGGTCCTCAGCAGGAGAGGGAAGGGCATAGCGATGGCCGGCGACGAGTATGGGACCGTGGACAGCGGACCGGACTACAACAAGAGGACGACCATCCTCTACATCGTCGCAGGGATCATAGTGATCGCTGCCCTGTGGTGGATGTTCTCATCCATGGATTACGTGGCCCAGGCCCCCCGCTCGGAATGGGCCTACGAGATGGTCCAGCTGGAGGATGCCAACGCCGAGGGCTACACCGGCCAGGACGTCCGATTGGCGATCATCGACACCGGGATAGACCCCGATCACCCCTCCCTCGAGGATGCCAATATCGTCGAGTGGATGGACCTGGTGAACGGAAGGACAGCGCCCTACGACGACGACGGTCACGGGACCGCCATGGCCAGCATCATCGCGGGAAACGACCCGATCAAGGGTGGGGCCCAGGACGTCGACCTGATCATCGTCAAGGTCCTGGACGATATGGGGGAATCGACGGACTCGATGGTCGCCGATGGCATCATGTTCTGCCTGGACCCCAATGGCGATGGCGAGTACAGCGACAGGGCCGACGTGATCTCGATGTCCCTGGGCGGTCACATGAGCTACATAGGGGCCATCATAGGCACCGAGACCAAGGCCGCGGTGGAGATGGCCGCCAGCTACGGCGTGCTCATGGTGGCGGCCGCTGGCAACGACGGAGAGAGCGACGACGGAGACGTTGCCAGCCCCGGTTGGTTCCCCGATGTGATCTGCGTCGGAGCTGTCGACGAGGACGGGACCATCGGCGGCTTCTCATCGAGGGGCCGCAACATCTTCAAGGTGGACCCCAACAAGAAGGCCGAGGTGGTGGCCCCAGGAGTTGGCGTCATCAGTGCATGGAAGAACGAGCGGTACGTGACGGCCAGCGGGACCTCCCAGGCCACCGCCTTCGTCTCGGCCTGCCTTGCCGCGATGCTCTCCGCCGTTCCGGAGCTCAAGCATACTGGCCCATCCGGTGGGACCGATGACGTTGTGGTGCTCGTCAAGACGAAGCTGATGGAGACGTCGATGCCACAGGCGGGGCAGGACACTCCCCACGACAACTACTACGGGTATGGCCTAATCCAGACCATGGACCTGATCGATGCCCTCAAGGCTGAGGTCTGAGCAGGGCCTCGATCGAGACGTGGTGGCTCAATCCCCACTCCTCCCATGCAGGCCTGGAGCAGACCTTGAACCCTATTGTTGATGGGACCTCGAGCATCTCGACGTGACCTCCCGTGTCGTTCGAGAGGGAGACGGGGGAGGGGAAGAAACGACCCGCCACCCGCGTCCCCTCCCACACCAGGTAGGGCCGTTCGGTCGTGAACTGGATCAGGTAGGCCTTCCCATGAAAGGTCCGGGGAAGGCCGTGGGATTCTGCAGTGGCGGTCCAGTTCACCTCGACCGCCGCCTCACAGGTCAGGAGGTCGACCTCGGTGACCAGGTCGGACACGGCGTCGGCAAGGTCCTCCAGCTCCAGGGACCGGTAGTAGTCCGCCTGCATCCCGAAGAGCCCGAGGAACGAACCGGAGATGACCAGGACCACCACGCTGGTGGCGACCTTCGAGGATAACCAGTCGATCATGATCCCCACCGTTACAGGACCCGTACCTCAACGAAGGTATCGGGATGGCTCCCGGGAGGCGACGCCCTGACCTCCAGGACCAGAAGGCATTGATGCCCCTCGATTTCCAGGGGCCCTCCGTCTGGGCCAGCCATCGAAAGGGGTCCTCCCCGGGTCGTGACCAGGTGATTACCCTCGGCCCCTCCCGAGTGCCTCCATTGGATGAAGGCCGCCTCGGAGCCCGGGGCCGCTAGGTCCCCGCCTATGGTCAATCTCTCCAGGTGGAACGACCCGGAGGAGGGGATGTCCACCAGCACGGTCCTCGAGCTGCCAGGATGGTGGAATACCGACCTGGCGGCAGAATCGATCTCGGCGATGGCCACCTGGATCCTGTGCTCCACCTCGTTCTGCTGGTATGCATGCAAGGTGGGCAGGAGGACCGCCGTCGCCATCGTCATC
>JAUVEQ010000121.1 GCA_030594725.1 Methanobacteriota archaeon | reverse complement strand
TCTGGTCCTCGGACGTACCGGCGCCGGGAAGGGTCCCGAGGACGGCGGTGGCAGCGGGCACGGCCAACATGATCGCTATCATGAGAAAGGCAATAGCCCTGGGTAAGGAGTCATAAGTTCGCAGGAAGGTCACCACCTGGTACTGGCCAGGAGCTCATGCGAAAACGACTTGATAATACTTTCGTATTGGTTTTCGTGCCGGCCAATCAGCGATGGCCAGTCACCAGAGCACCCCCCTCCGAGGCCTCAACGGTCCAGTGGTCCTAAGGATTATAAGGCGAGGGGCCGGTTCGATATCCATGGTGGAGGACGAGGAGAGGATGCGCAGGTACGCCTACCTGGGCATATGCATCGCCGTCGTGGCCGTGTCCTTCTCCGCCATCCTCATCCGATGGTCGGAGGCGGACTTCCTGGCCATTGCAGCGGGCAGGATGATCATCTCCGCCCTCATCATGGCACCCTTCGCCCTCCTCATGTACAGGACCGAGCTCCTGGGCCTCTCGCGGAAGGACACGCTGCTCATGGTGGGGATCGGGGCCGTGCTGGCCACCCACTTCAGCCTCTGGATCGCATCCCTGGAGCACACCTCCGTTGCCTCCTCGGTGCTCCTCGTCACCTCCCACCCCCTGCTCGTGGGCGTGGTGGGCCACTTCTTCCTGGGCGAGAGGCTCTCCCGGCTCAATGTGCTGGGCATCACCATCGGGCTCTTCGGCCTGGTGATCCTCACAAAGGGCGACGCGGCGTCGGGCTCGGACACCCTCTACGGGGACATCCTGGCATTCATGGGCGGTGTGGCCGCGGGGGTCTACATCCTCGCCGGCCGCAGCACTCGCAAGCGCATATCCCTGGTCGTCTACGCCTTCGTCGTCTACTCCTCCTGCGCCATCTTCCTTCTCATCGCGGTGATCGTGACCAGCACCGAGCTGTTCACCCTTCCAGCGGACCAGTGGGCGCTGTTCCTGCTCATGGCGATCGGGCCCTCGATCCTGGGCCACACGATGTACAATTGGTCCCTCCGGTACGTCCCCGCATCGGTCGTGTCCGTCTCCCTCCTGGGAGAACCGGTGGGGTCCACCGCACTGGCCTTCCTCCTGCTGAGCGAGTCACCTCCCGAGACCGCGGTCCTAGGTGGGGCCATCATCCTGATGGGCATCATCCTGGCATCGTGGGGCGTGGGCTCTCGGCAGGCGGAGACGACAGCGGCGGTCACTTGAGGACCCAGGGCGCCTTCTCGACCTTCTCGTCGAGGACCTTGAACGATCCTGGCGGCCCTCCCTGCTCGAGCCAGCCCCATTCGCCCAGGTCTGAGAGGATCCCTTCCGCCCTTCCGGTGTCCATATCGAGGTGGTGAGCGAGCTCCTCTCCGGTCAAAGGCCTTCCGGCCTGGGCCAGTCCCCTTATCGTCCGGACGTGCTCGCCTAGGTCCTCGTTTCCACGGGACCGGAGGACCTCCAGCATCTCCAAGTAACCCTCCGATAGGCCGAACCTCCGGGCGCCCTCCAGCATCTGGTCCACGTAAACCTCGGAGGGCGCCATGGGCTGCCCTCTGGAGACCACCTCGTAGGTCCATGTCCTGATGGATATTCCCGAGTCGAGGCCGACCACCTCGACCTCCACCCTCCGGTAGCCCCTCTCCCACCGGTCCATCTCGGCGATGTCGCCCGCCAGGTGGTACAGGACCCCCTCAACGGTCCCATCGGGGTCGGGAACGATGTCCGCGGCACCTCCCAGCCATCGGCCTCGGGCATCGAAGTCGAAGACCAGGCGGTGACCGGCGAGTGAGGCGCCCTCGGCCCTGTCCCAGGCCAGTCCCCTGTGGTCCATCTGTTCCGGGTCCATGTTGGACCCGTAGGCGAAGTATCGGTCACGTTCGATCGACAAGGGTCACACCCTCTGGTCGTATCCGTCAGTACCTGTTGTGCCTGTTCCGACGTCGGTTGGCACTCATCGCTGCGAATACCAGGGCGGACACGACGAACGCGATGAGCGCATAGACCCAGTTGCCGTCGGTGACGAAGAAGACGATGATCGCCACCACGATGGAGGGGAAGAAGGCGAAGAGGACCTTGAAGAACAACCAGAGGACCAGGAAGATGACGATGATCACGACTATTATGGCAACGCATGCCATGATTCCTAGACTAGCTATGTCGAGGGCCATCTATCGTATGACGGCGATGATGGCCTAAGAACCTTTTCCTTGGCCGCTTCCCGGTCGGAGGGGTTCACAGCCCCACGCAGGACTGCTGGTAGAACCGGACCATCGTGTAGATGCCCACACCTGCCACGCCCAGGGCGCCAGCGATGCGCAGCCATCTTCCCTTCTCAACGAAGGCCTTCATCGCGTTGCCGGACATCATGCCGAT
Organism: Methanobacteriota archaeon; assembly: GCA_030594725.1. GTDB lineage: Archaea > Thermoplasmatota > DTKX01 > DTKX01. The sequence goes on along the minus strand of JAUVEQ010000121.1, from coordinate 5,681 downwards.
GAGGGGGTAGATCGCCGAGGTGAGGGCGAAGGCCAGGGCCATGAGGACCACCGTTGTGGGCGGGCTCGCCACCAGGAGGGGCGTGATGATGAGGACCTTGAGGCAGGGCATTGCGCCCCTGCAGGCACCGAGGGCCACCCCCGTGGCCACGGGGTTCTTCCCCGATAGCCGCTGGACAAGTCCCTGGGGCATGTGCTTGCACACGGACGCTCCCTCCAGGTCGTGGCCGCTGCAGCTTTCGCAGTTCCCGGGACAGCCCGCCGTTCCATCGGGGGTGCCACCGTCGGCCGCCACTCCCGTCTCGGGGGCACATCCGCCGAAGAGGTTGGGACGATAGGCGGACCACGCCAGGAGGATCGCCACGGCGATGGTGGAGGCGGCGAAGAAGATGACGAGCCACTCCTTGGAGGGGAGCAGGCTCGTGCCCAGGATGCCGATGACCATGAGCAGCGCCAGGACGCCCAGGGTCCTTCCCACCAGGAAGCCCCAGCTCAACCGGCGGTCGACGGCTGCGATCGAGGCGCCCATGAAGAGGCAGAGCCAGGCATCGCTGAGGGCAAGGCCCACCAGTGCGGCGACGGCTACCTCCTGCCACATCACCCATCACATCCATCGTTGTTCTGCCCGTGCTACGCCATCAGGACCCCGCCGTTCACGTGGACGACGGCACCGGTCATGTAAGATGCATCCTCGGAGACCAGCATGGCCACCGCAGCGGCCACGTCCTCGGGCTCGCCTATACGCCGGACAGGCACAACTTGGGCCCGGCGTTCCAGTTCCTCCTCGCTGTAGGGGTCCAGGATGGCGGTCCTGGTCATCCCCGGGGCCACGCAGTTCACCCGGACCTGATGCGGGGCCAGTTCCAGGGCGAAGGCCCGGGTCAGGCCCTCGATGGCCGTCTTGGACGAGGCGTAGTGGGCGCCGTGGGCGGAGCCAAGCCTGGCAAGCTGCGATGACAGCAGCACCGCAGAGCCGTTGTCACTGGCCTTGAGGTGCGGCACCGCCGCCCTCACCACGTGGAACGTGCCCGAGAGGTTCACCGAGAGGGTCCTCGCCCATCGTTCCGGGGGAAGCTCGTCCAGGTGTGCCCGGTCGTACACGCCGGCGTTGGCCACCACGGCATCCAGGCCGCCCAGGGCCTCCGCGGCCTCCGACACCAGGTCCTCGCACTCGTCCACCTGGCCCAGATCCGCGGAGAGGACGGTGGCCCAGCCGCCCGCCTTCTCCACCTCTAAGGCCACCCTGTCCGCATCCACTTCGCCCGAGTTGAAGTGGATGGCCACGTCCCAGCCCTCCTGGGCTAGGCGCACGGCGCAGGCGGCTCCTATGCCACGGGAGGCACCAGTGACCAGGACCTTGGGTCTCACAGCTCGTTGATGGAGGGTCCCGTTGAAAAAGGTTTGTGGCCAGTTTTCACGGGCCGTCGCTGGCAGTGGCCGCTATAGGCTCCGGCGCGGGATGGGCCCCGAAGGCATCCTTGACCGAGAACCCGAGGCACAGGACGGCGAGCGCTCCCCAGATGATCCATGAGATCATGAGGAACACCAACCCGATGCCCGACAGGGATGACGCGAGGGCGGTGACGGTGTAGACCCCGAACAGCTGGAGGGCCAACCTGCGATCGATGCGGGGCCTCCAGCCTTGGGCGGGAACGTGGGTCCTTCCCACGTCGAAGGTCACCTTGAGGACGATGATCAGCACGACGTAGATGAGGACGATGGCCAGTTGCGGAACCAGGCCTGGAAGGTTCTCGGGACGCAGGAAGACACCCGTGATGATGTAGTACACCGCCAGGGCTCCCACCAGACCCCAGAGCTCCCTTCCACGGGGAAGGAGCGATCCCATCGTGTGACGCCCTTCCGTCTCCCTCATGAACACGAAGAACAGCGTGCCGATCACGCCGAGGGCGATGAGGTTGGCCAGCACCGCGGTCAGCGGGTCGACCTGGCCCCCCATCACGAGGCCAGCCCAGATGGCCAGCACGAAGAGGAACCTCCGCTCCCCCTGCCCGAGCCAACGCTGCACGATGGCTGGCATAGCCTCCATGACGCGGGAGTTGGAGGTGAGCAGCACGGCCACCGCCAGGGGGATGATGAAGGCCATGAAGGGATGCCAGAAGAAGGAGATGACGCCCAGCTCGACGATGGCGACCCCGGCTACCCGCAAGACCTCATCGTTCCATGGAGGGGTCCAGAGCACCTTGGTGATGTAGGCCTCGTACATCCCGAAGATGCAGCCGGCGATGAACAGGGTCGAGAACCTGGGCCTGCCCATCCTGAAGATGATAGAGGCAAGGATGAGGGTGTGGAGGGTGTAAAGGGGCCAGACCCCGATCAGGCCCCACGGTGTGGTGAAGGGGTAGGGGTAGGACCCGGATATCACCTCGGCGAAGAAGGTGGACAGGCAACCCAGGATGATGCAGAAGAGGACCCGGTGTCGGCGGGTCGGTCCGGCAACCACGTTCACCTCGATGGCATGGTCCTCCATGGGGCACACCCTGGACCAGGGAACGAGCTGCCCGGTCATGGATAAAGTGAATCCTCAGGTTCCCAAGGATGATTATCCCTATCCCTTGGGACCTCAGTCCCCGTCCTCGCCGTTCGCGTCCTCGTTGAGCTGTCGCCTGACCCAGAGGAATGTGAAGAGGCCTGCGATGAGGGACCCGACCACCAGGAGGAACCAGCCGAACCTCACCATGGCGGGGTCCTCGGGGTTCACGATGATGAACGCGACTCCCAGGATGGCAAGGATGATACTGGTCACGATGACTCTTATCAGGGTCCTCATCTCCAATGGACAGGGTCTGCATCGGGACAGGGATGGCAATAGATAGACTTTCCGGCAACGGGCCCTGCCAAGGAGGGCCTCACGGTAGTGGCCAGTATCAGAAACTTTATCTAAGGTGAGGCCATCAATGCACCCCGATGGTGGTTGTACCATGAGAAGACCCCTTGTGAAGACCCTAGCATTACTATTGGCCTTGAGCCTGGCCATTCCACTGCCCGCCGCCCTCGGCGCTCCAGCGCCCCAGGAGGACGGGATATCGTCAGACGGCGGTCCGGCCCCCATGATCGACATAATCGACCATCGTCTGATCAACTCGACCTACACCGCCAGGATCCCCATCATAGATGGCGTGGTGTCGCCGAACGAGTGGGACATCGCCGAGGGCAGCTCCGCCCTGATGAGCGAGATACCCCCCTCCTGGGAGGAGACTGGCGGCCACATCACCGGGCCGGGCATCCAGAACGACACCGACGCCTCGCATCTCTTCTGGACCATGTACGACGAGGACTACCTGTACTTCCTCTTCAACTGCTCCGACGACAGCATCGTCGTCGACAGCTACCCGGATGCCTTCTGGCGAGACGATGGTATCGAGATAGCCATCGACGGCGCCTTCGACAGGGACGAGGACCAGCGGAATGAAACGGGCTTGGGCTACGAGGACGGGGACACCTTCGCCGTCCCTGCGGACGGCAGCCAGGGCATAGCCTACAGTCTGGCCAACGGGAACCAGTACGCCAGGTACTGGGGACCGAACAGGGACTGGACCTCCGCTGTGAACCAGCACAAGATCGACAACAACACCTACTACTACATCGTCGAGGTCATGATCCGTCTCAACACCATCAGCAATCCCGCACCCGGGACCTTCATCGGCCTCAACACCGGCCAGAACGATGACGACGACGGCAACACCACCAAGGAGGGCGTGATACGGTGGCAGGGCCTGGATGGATACTCCGTATGGTCGAACGAGACCCTATGGGGCGATCTGTACTTCAGGACCTCCGTCACCGCCGACGCGGGCTTCCCCAAGGTCATCAACCAGTCCAACACCGTGCAGTTCGACGGCTCCGGTTCGGGGTCGAACAACCCCAACTTCACGATAGATGGCGAGTACACCTGGACCTTCATGTACGGGGACGAGTTGGTCACCCTCGATGGGATGAACCCCTCGTACCAGTTCGACCGACCGGGCCAGTACACCATCACCCTCAACGTCACCGACGGAACCGGCTCGTGGGACACCGACATCGTCCTCATCGGCGTGCGCGACACGGAGGACCCCGTGGCGAACGCGGGACCCGACATCACCGTGGACCAGGACGAGATGGTGACCTTCGATGCCTCCCTTTCGTCGGACAACCATCCCGACTACCCCGACAGCGCGACCTTCGAATGGTTCTTGATCCCCGATGTGGTAGTGCGCCTTTATGGGATGCAGGCGAATTACACATTCGCCGAACCAGGCCAGTACAATGTGAAGCTCACGGTGACCGACCCCTCTGGCATGAACTCCGCCACGGACACCTTGTTGGTCACGGTGAGGGACGTGGAACCACCCTTTGCGGACGCGGGCGAGAACATCACCGTCGATGATGGACAGCTGGTCAGCTTCGACGGTACCGGGTCCTCGGACAACTTCCAGATAGTGAAGATGCTATGGGAGTTCTACCTGGACGAGGAACTCGTCAACCTCACTGGCAAGACCCCCAAGTACAAGTTCCCCGCACCCGGGGTGTACGACGTCACCCTGACGGTGTACGACGCCGACGGACAGTTCGACAAGGACGGGCTGACGGTGACCGTAGTGGACGTCTCCTCTCCTATAGCGGATGCAGGGGAGGTCCTTGAGCGGAACGAGGATGTCGAGATCACCCTGAACGGCGAGCTCAGCTTCGACAACGTGGAGATCGTGCTTTACGAGTGGTCCATCTACTTCGACGACGAGCTCATCGAGGAGCTCGAGGGAAAGAAGGTGCCGTACACCTTCACCGAACCGGGCCTCTACGACATCACCCTCCGGGTGACCGACGGGATGGGCCTCTTCTCCGAGGACACCGTCCAGTACGGTATCATCGACGTGACCACTCCAGTGGCCAGGGCCGGCGAGGACCGGACCGTGGACGAGAAGGTCACCGTTACCATCTCCGGCGAGGGATCCTCGGACAACGTCGGGATCGTGACCTGGGATTGGACGATATCCGCCGGTCCAGGAGAGCCCAGCATCCACCGCACCGGAGAATCCTTCGATTACGTGTTCTCGATACCGGGTGTTTACACCATCACCCTCGTCTGCACCGACAGGATGGTGGATGGCCTGTGGGACAGCGACGCCTTCACCATCACCGTTCTGGACGTCACCGCGCCGACGGCGGTCCCGCCCTCCTCCCAGAACATCATGGTGGGGCAGGAGCTGGTGTTCGACGGCAGGGCCTCGACGGACAACGTGGGGATCATCAAGTACACCTGGAACTACGAGATGGCCGGAGCGCCCTTCGAACAGGTGGAGGAGAACATCACCATCGTGTTCGACTCGAAGGGCAACTACACCTTCAACCTCACCGTCGAGGACGCGGCGGGGAACATCGACACGGCCTCCTTCTACGTTCTCGTGGAGAAGCCGAAGAAGGCCGAGGAGGAGCCCGGCTTCGGCGTGCTCCTCGCGGTGGCCGCGGTGGCGCTCGTGGCAGTCCTGGCGATCGGTCGAAGGCGCAGGTGAGAACCGCCCCGGACACCTTCCGGGCCGCCTCACCTTTAAATATCCCCGAGGGCCTTTCACAGCCCCGCCCTGACTCGGTGCGGCCATGGTCCAGGGGTTAGGACAGGAGCTTCCCAAGCTTCTAGCCCGGGTTCGATTCCCGGTGGCCGCATCCTACCTTCTCATCATCCTC
>JAUVEQ010000373.1 GCA_030594725.1 Methanobacteriota archaeon | reverse complement strand
CAGTAGACCTTCGTCCTTGATCCTCTTGTACAAGGTCCCCAGGGGTGGGTCGGAGACGGCCAGCTCCTCGATGAGCCGGGTGGCGGCCCCCTCGATGACCACCTTGACCTCGTATCCCCTCTCCCTGAGGTCGAGGGCGTTCAACATGACGTGGATGAAGCAGGGCTTCTCGCCGGTGAAGGCGAACAGTGCGACCTTCTTGTCGGTCATTTCGGACCACCTCGCACCCGGATTCCCATCCTGGGCGATAACGTTTCCCCTCCACGTCGTCCGTGGGAAACCCTATAAGCCTGGCAAGCCATGGAAGTCTCGCCAGGGAGAACGAGCATGACCGATGGGAAGAAGACCATCCAGGTGACCGAGGAGGAGTTCGAGTACCTCATCAAGCTGCGTCAGGAGCTGCAGGACCGGGAGGCCGCCGGCGAGGAGGCCAGGCAGCCCCTTGGCGGTAGCAAGAGCTCCGAGTTCGCCATGGGGACCGTGGCGGGCATAGCGGCCTACTGGCTCTACCAGGAGCTCATCGATGACGATGATGATGATGATGATGACGACGATGTGATCGAGGTCGTGAAGGAGATCAGGCCCATCGGCGTCGTCAAGAAGGACCCCAGGAGGAGGCGGCGGCGGTGACCCATACCCTGATCGTCATCAACATCGGCCAGCTGGTGACCATGAGCTCAGGCCCCGTGCCCCGGACGGGCGACGCCATGGGCGAGCTGGGCATCATGGCGGACGCGGCCCTGGTGGCCGTCGACGGGGAGATAACCTGGATAGGTTCCAACGACGATGTGGAGTGGGCCGGGGCGAACGACGTCCTCGATGTTCGCGGGATGTGCGTCGTCCCCGGCTTCGTGGACCCCCACACCCACCTGATCTGGGCCGGCTCCAGGGAGCGGGAGTTCGAGATGAAGCTCCAAGGTGCAACGTACATGGAGATAATGGAGGCCGGTGGAGGCATCCATTCCACCGTCGAGGCCACCCGGGAGGCACCGGAGGAGAACCTGGTGATCTCTGCCATGGCCCGCCTGGACCACATGATGGCGGCGGGCACCACCACGGTGGAGGCCAAGTCTGGCTACGGCCTGTCGGCAGAGGCCGAGGTCAAGAGCCTTCGCGCCCTGCGTGAGGTGGACAAGCGTCACCCCTCCACCATCGTCCCGACGTTCCTCGGCGCCCACGCGGTGCCCGAGGAGTTCAAGGAGAAGGGGGCGGACGCGTACATCGACAGCGTGATCGAAGAGCAGCTCCCGGCCGTCGTGGGCGAGGAGGATGGTCCCCTGGCCAAGTGGTGCGACGCCTTCGTCGAGGAGGGCGTGTTCACCGTGGACCAGGGTGGGCGGCTCTTCGAGGCCGCCAAGGAACATGGCCTGGGCATCCGGCTCCATGCGGACGAGTTCGTGGACAGCGGGGCCGCCGCGCTGGGCGCGAAGGTGGGAGCGGCAACGGCCGACCACCTGGCTGCCAGCTCCGACGACGGGCTGGAGGCGATGCGGGCTGCAGGCGTGACCGCCACCCTCCTGCCCGGAACGCCCTTCGTGCTGAGGTCAAAGGATTACGCGAGGGCCCGGGACATGATAGACATGGGCATGGCCGTCGCCCTCGCCACCGACCTCAATCCCAACTGCCTGATCGATTCGATGCCCTTCGTGATGACCCTGGCGTGCCTGCAGATGGGCATGACCCCCGCGGAAGCCCTGACGGCCTCCACGATCAACGCCGCCCAATGCCTGGGCCTTGAAGAGCAGGTAGGTTCGCTCCAGGTGGGCAAGCGGGCCGACCTTGTTGTCCTGGCCGCTCCGAACCACGTGCACCTGGCCTACAGCCTCAACCGGGACGTGGTGCGGACGGTGGTCAAGGATGGCCACATAATGTGATCAGCCGGTGAAGGGGCCGCTACTTCAGCCAGGAGCGGGAACCTCCCAATCCAGCCCGTCCCCTTCCAGGGCCTCCCCTTCCTCCCTGTCGTCCTCTCCCTTGTCCCCCTCGTCCCCCTCCTCGGCCTCTTTGTCGACCAGGGGGGGTGGAGCCCAGCTTGGGGCGTCCCACGATGGGTCGTAGAATGGATAGTACTCGTGACGGGCCCTGTGGACGATGACAAGGGCCAGGGCGCCGAACAACCATGGTATCCACCAGGCCCACACGCAGGCGGTGGCGGATATGGCGCCTATCTTGACCACGTCGAAGCACTCCTTGCGGAAGGACCACAACCCGCCACGAATGGCCAGGAGGCCAAGGAAGGCTGCTATGAACCCCATCGAGAACGCCCCCCACTTGATGAGAGGCGCCCAGAGGCCCGAGGCGGCGTCGGGGCTGTTCCACATGGCCAGGACGCCCCAGATGAACTGGGCGAGGCCCGTGAAGACCAGGATGAAGCCGGCGTAGATCGGTCTCATGTCCGGGGACTTGGGGGGTCGGGGAGGCGTCCTCCTGGGCTCAGGTTCCGCTCGCTCCTCCTCTTCGGCCTCCTCCTCCTCTGCCTCATCGGGCGCACCGAGCATCTCGATATCGTCATGTTCTTGGAGGGTCAACCCCTGGTCGTCCTCGGCGAACATCCCGATCCCACCGGGCACGGGGGCTGGTTTGCGGGTCAATCCCGTCTCCATCGCTGGTGATGGAGTGTCCGTGAGGGCCGGGGGACTTGCGGGCTGGGCCCTGGCGGTGGCGAGGGTCGCCTGCTCTGCTGCGAAGGTCTCCTTCGCCTGGCGTTCCTGCTCGAGGCGTTCCGCTTCCTGCCTCTTCAGTTCCTCGCGCTCCCGCTCCTCCCTCTCCCTCTCGGCCTTGCTCTTGTACGAGAGAGTGGGGGGTACCACGGGAGGCTGGCCTGACATCGTACTGTGATTGGCCTCGAACGTATAAATAGCGAATGCAGGGGCACGGAAATCCGCGTGGAACCAGCGGTCTAGACGCCCGCCTTGTCCTTCAGCTCGTCCACCTTGTCGATGCTCTCCCAGGTGAAGTCCGGGTCGTCCCGACCGAAGTGGCCGTAGGCGGCGGTCTTCTTGTAGATGGGCCGGAGCAGGTCAAGATGGGCTATGATGGCCCGGGGTCGCATGTCGAACGACTCCCTGACGATCTCCTCGATGCGCATCTCCTCGATGGTCGAG
>JAUVEQ010000153.1 GCA_030594725.1 Methanobacteriota archaeon | reverse complement strand
CCTGGTGGGATCGGTGCTGGTGTCCACGATGAAGGTCAGGGGTCTGTCGGAGTGGGCCCGGATGGCCCTGGCAAGGCACTGGTACCTATCGACCACATCGAACTCCAGCACCTTGTCCACGCCATCGGACAGGATGCGGGAACCGCCACCGCCTACCCCGACAAGGACGATGGATGGATGTTCAGATTCTTCGACCCATTCAGATGTCAAACCAATCCCCCTGCATCTCCGGACGTTGCCCTTGCAGCAACGCCACGGATTGTATTATTACTTTTGCAGGTGATGGGATGGCAAGGATGGATGTTGGTCCATTTTGACATTTGGTCAGAGGGATCTCCAACAGGGACTGGCCTTGCCAGAAGTGGCAAAGCTTTTTAAAGGGGTCCGCTTTTACCGTTGCCTACGCGCCATTAGTCGGAGGAGTCAGAATGTCAAGGAAGGTCCGAAAGACCAATGAGCATCTCCTGGAACTCATACAAGAACTGTATGAGACCTCCCACAAGGAGGATGCTCCCATCTGGCGAGACTTAGCGCGGCGGTTGGAACGTTCCTCACGCCTTCAGTCGGAGGTGAACGTGGGCAAGATAGACCGCTTCGCTAGCAAGAATGACAAGGTCGTCATCCCGGGCAAGGTCCTGGGCTCGGGCGACCTGACCAAGCCCGTTCACGTGGCCGCCTGGAGGTTCTCTGACCAGGCCAGGTCCAAGATCGAGGCCGCCGGGGGGAAGGTATTGACCATCCCCGAGCTGGTGACCGAGGTCCCGAAGGGCTCTGGTGTGAGGATCATGGGGTGATCGTATGGCGGCAACCGTTATAGACGCCGAAGGCCTGATCCTCGGACGCCTCGCTGCCAACGTGGCCAAGCGTCTGCTCAACGGCGAGGAGATAGTCATCGTCAACGCCGAGAAGGCCATCATCACCGGGGGCAAGGAGGACATCATCGCCCACTTCCGGCACCGCCGTGACGTGGGTGGGGACCGAAAGGGGCCTCACTATCCACGAACCCCCCACATGATGCTCAAGCGCTCCGTACGCGGAATGTTACCCTTCTACAAGCCACGGGGTCGGGCAGCCTACAAGCGCCTTCTGGTGCACATATCCGTCCCCAAGGAGTTCAAGGGGAAGAAGTTCGAATCTATCGAAGGCGCCTCCGAGCTCTCGACCCAGCGCTACATGGCCCTGGGAGATGTCTCCAAGGTCCTAGGCTACGAGGTGAGGGAATGAAGGTCGTCAACTCCAGCGGAAAGCGAAAGACCGCCATAGCCCGAGCCACCATCAAGGGCGGCAAGGGCAGGGTCCGCATCAACAGCGTCCCCCTCGAGGTCCTCGAACCGGAACTCGCACGCCTCAAGATGATGGAACCTCTCGAGCTGGCAGGTACCGATAAATCCGTCAAGATCGACATCGAAGTCAACGTCAATGGTGGCGGCGTCATGGGACAGGCCACGGCCACCCGCACCGCCATCGCCCGAGGCCTCGTGGAGTACTTCGAGGACGAGGAGCTGAAAGTCAAGTACCGCACCTTCGACCGCAGCCTGCTGGTCAACGACCCCAGGCGCAGCGAGCCCAAGCATCCCCTTGGCAGGGGCGCGCGGAAGAAGAGGCAGAAGTCATACAGGTGATCAAATGATCATACCCGTTCGTTGTTTCTCCTGCGGGAAGGTCATCGGGGGCCTTTACGAGACCTACACCCACATGGTCGAGGACGGCAAGAGCCCCCGAGAATCCCTAGACGAGCTGGGTGTCGACAGGTACTGCTGCCGGCGCATCTTCATGGCCCACGTCCCCCTCATCGAAGAGGTCATGCCCTACTGATGAGGGGTCAAGGCCCCAGATGCCCCCGACGGTGGTCCCTCGGGACCCCGGTCCACGTATCACGTTGCTACGAGTATCGTCGCTCTACCAGTGGAAGCGTTCTTCCTCGGGCACAACACGGACGATCTCGATGGGGCCGGAGCCCTCGTGGCCGCGCCCGGTCATCTCGATCAGTCTCTCGGCCGACTCCGCCCGGGCACGCTTCCTCCGGCCCATCACAACGACGACCGCCACGGCCACGACCGCAATCAGGACGATCGCGATCATCACGGACAGGCCGAGGGTTCCCAACAGCATGTCCCAGAGGCCTTCGTCCGGTGACGATCCATCGGTCCCATCATCGTTCTTCGGGAAGCTGGCGTCCTCCCAGGGATAGAGCACGCTCTCGATGTCGTGGAAGGACGAGTCCTGCATGCCCACCTCCGCCACCAGGGCCTCACCGTTCGGTAGCCACCGCACGTTGAACACGGTCTTGGAACGATCGGTGAAGAACCTCACGTCGGAACCGTCCGAGTTCATGACGCAGACCCGGTCCCCGGAGAGGGTCTGTTCGGACAGGGCGAAGGCCACCCTCTTGCCGTTGGGACTGACGGACGGGGTCCTTTCCCACTGGTCGTTGAAGGTGAGTTGGACGTGGCCCGCTCCGTCGGAGAGCATCGTCCAGACCTCGGGTCTCTCTCCAGCGGCCTCGAAGGACACGTAGTAGACACGGCTCCCGTCCAGGGAGTACACCGCACCCCACTGGTCCACGGGTTCCCCCGCCAGCAACCAGGTCATGTTCGTGCTCAGGTCCAGTTCGTAGATATCCCCACCGGAGTCGAACAGCAGGCGATCTCCCGAGGGCGACCAGTCTGTGATGTTGATCTGGCCCAGTTCGGATCCGAACTCCAGGAGCTCGGTGCCGTTCAGGTTGATCATGATGATCCGGTCGGGCATGCGGGCGAAGGCGATCATCTGTCCATTGGGTGAGAACACGGGATGATGGTCCACGTGCCCGTTGGTGAGCCGTCGGGCCCCCGAGCCCTCCGTCTCCCCCAGGTAGATCACCCTGTCGGTCCCCTCGGACTGGTCGTACACCATCTTGCCGCCCGTGGCGTCCACGTCTGGGTTGGCACGCCACTCCTGGGAACCGAAGACGGACTTCCAGCTGGGTATGCTCTCGGGAGGGTCACCCACCTGCCAGACATCGTAGGGGTCGTTCGGGGGAGACTCACCGGTGACGTATAGTCTCGCCGTGAGGGGCCTTGGATCGAGGGTGGCCTCCTCGCCACCATCCTCCAGGGAAAGGGCGTCGACCACGAGCTCGAACACGTACGCCCTGGGCACGATGCCGCTCTCGAGGGATATCTGGAACTCAAGGGACAGCTCCTGCTTGGGCTGGACCAGCACCCGGTTGGGCGGTACCACCGTCACTCCAAGGGGTCGCAGGCCGTACCAGTAGGGGACCGTCGCCGAGAAGTACTCTGGCTCGTTGCCCACGTTGCGAACGGGTATCCGCAGGGTCCCGGTGGTTCCCGTCTCCAGCACCAGCTCCACAGGTCCCGTGAGATTGAAACGATAACCGACCCAGGGCTTGACCTTGACGGTGGCGGTGGTCGATACCACCCGGGGGTCACCGATGCGGGTGGAGTACTCCGCAACCACATCCAGGGATGAGACCTCGCCGCCCCTGGCGGAGGTGGGGGCCTCTACCGAGACGGTGAAGGGTACGCTGCCCCCGCCCCTGTTGCTCACGGTCGACGGCGAGACCGTCACGGACCAGTTCTTGTCCAGGTCGGCGGTGATGGTGGCCGAGGCGTACTGGTAGAACGGCTGGGTGAAGGTCACGTTCCCGTGGAACACGACGGTCCCGGGCCCCTCCTGTGGCTCCGCCTCCAATTCCCTCTCATCCAGTTCCATGTCCACCGAGAGGTCACCAGGGGCCGCCCATGCCGAGCTCGAGACAAAGACAAGGAGCGTGATACATAGGATCGGCAGGAGGACACGCGAGGACGGACGTAGGAACTTGCCAGTCATGACGATGGAACGAATACAATGGCCATTAATCTATATTCCGATATCAATTCCATCGGGATGTCATCGGGGCATCCTCTCCACAGGTCGCTGAGAATAAGGGGAATTGGTGGGCCCGCCGAGATTCGAACTCGAGTGACCACCACCCCAAGGTGGAAGGATACCAAGCTACCCCACGGGCCCGTGGGTAGCACCAAAAGGAGGCCCCCATAGATAACCCTTTCGAGCCCGTCAGATGACCCTGGGTACGACGTTCTCGGTTGATGGATTAGAACACTCCTTGATGTTATCACCGAAAGGCTCATAAGCGCCCCTGGTCCTCAAGCAACTGGATGCGACTTCGAAGGGACATGCGGGGGGAGATAGGCGTCTTCGAGGACCTGCAGACGCTGCTGGTCATCGTGGTGGGCATCGGGATCCTCCTGACGTCGACCCTCTACAACTGGTCCGCCTTCGGCTCCGTCGAGGAGGACCAGGAGATGTTCGACGAGGTCGAGCACCTGGTCGAGCAGATCGAGGCGTGGGACCGGCTCATGGCGATCAATTCCTACGGCTCCCATTACCCCGAATTCCAACTTAGGCAGAGCAGTCTGGACGGCATGTCGAACACGGACTTCCAGGACCACATACGTTCGGACCTCAACTACAACATCATTTTCGATGACCTCGTCATTCCGGGGTCCGATCACGACCCGGAGAGCAATTACTCGTTCTATGAGTTCGGGAAACCCGTGCCCGAGGGCAAGGAGACCCTGGTGACCCATATCCAGTACTCCCTCGTGTTCGAGGAACTGTTGTCAGGCGGGGACTATGACGTGTCGCTAAGGCACGCCTGCATCATGACGGTGGTGGTCTGGCGATGAGGAGATATTTCGCCTTCAGGGCCACCAGGCAGGGCTTGGTGGCCATTTACGATGCCCTCCTCTTCCTCATGGTGGTCATCCTGATATCCGAGGGCATGTTCCTCTACACCGCCACCACCGCCGGCAGGAACGGCGAGCTCTCCGACGACCACTACCAGCACCTCGCCGACACCGGACGCATCATGGTCGAGGCCCTGTCCCTCAATGAGAGCTACCCCATGCCGATGATCGAGTGGTCGAACTCCACGGACAATGAGACCCGGCCCCTTGACCATTGGGTGGCACCCTCAGAGGCCGACACGGTCCAATGGCTATTGGATTCCTTCGTCGAGCTCACGCGACGCAACGAGGACGAGAGCGGTTCATGGAACGGAACGTACGACACGGGTACGATCATGCCGATCGTGAATGCGATCTTTGCCGAGAACCGTCTCGTCGGAACGGACCATGCATGGTTGTTCCTCTACCTTGGTGAGGTCGAGCTCTTCGGTTCCAACGCCGTCGGCTCGGTCGAGGACCTCCCCGAGGACAGGTGGGCAAGCTCCTCCAACTATACCCTTGTGGTCAATGAACCCACAGTCATCTCGTACGAAGCGGAGCTCCGCTACTTCATCTGGCTTCAGTGATGGACCGGCATAGGGCCTACAATGCCCTGGGCTTCTTCTCGTCGTAGACCTCTCTGCTGGGGTCCTCGTCCTCAACGATGGGCCGCGGTTTCTTGGGAGGCGGTGCCCCCTTCTTGGGCGATGAATCGCGGAACTCCATGTCATCCCCGCCCTCGAGAGTGAACTGGGACACGGGCTCCTCCGCCTGGGGATACATCATGCGAACGGGAGAGGCCTCGGGATCCTCCGAGGGCTCCTGCGAGGGCGCGGGCGGGGGGATCGGTGCCGGCTGTACCGGCTGCTCAACCTTCTCGTAGTTCTTGGCCGGTTCGGGTACCGGCTCGGGTTCGGGGGTGGGAGCCGGCTGATAGTAGGCCACGGCCGCAACGGCAGCCGCCGGCGCTGGTTCAGGGGTCGGTGTCACCTCCTCCTGGGCAGGCTGGGGATCCCCCTTCTCCTCGAGCATCTCCACCATCCGCTCGTCGTACTGGTCTCGTTCCAGGACGATCTCGATGAGCATCTGTTTGACCTCCATCGGCTTCCGGATGCCGTACAGGGCCTCCTTGGGCCCGTCGAACTCCCGGTCCGGGTCGGCCTTACCGTCCTCGGTCCCGGTGTACGCGCGGATGGTGCCGAGACCGAAGATGCGGAACACGAAGGACCGGATGACCTTGAAGTCCTCGATCTTCTCGAAACGAAAGGTGTTCTCCTCCATCGAGAACATCTTGTACCGAAGGACCATGCGCTGGTTGGTGATGAAGTACGAGAAGGCGCGCCGGTAGATCAAGGCCATGAGCATGGCGACCAGGCCCATTGATAGTCCGAAGATGACCGTGAGGGTAGGTATGAATTCGGGGTCGTCCCAGTACCATATGTAGAGGAGGGATAGGACGATCAGCGAGATGACCGCGGCCCAGAACGTGCCACGGAGCGCCCCGCTGTAGCCGGCCATGGCGAACCATCCGATGAGGAACGCACCGCCGATGAAGACAAGGGCGGGCATCAGATTATTGATGGTCGAGTCGAAGAAGGTGAACGACAACCAGTCCTCGTAGTACATCCAGTAGACCGCCACGCTCCAAAGGATCAGCAGGAGGCCGACGACGAAGTATCTGAAGAACGCAAGGTAGTGGGGCCTCAAGGTCATGTAGAGGTGTTCCCTCGCCCCCAGCTGAAGGGCTCCCTTGTTCTCGATAGGCTGAGCGGCCGGCATGGTCCATCCCCGGAGTGCCTTCGTACTTCGACGTTCACATCTTGGGATGGAAGTGGTTCGAGCACGGCACCGAGCAGAACTGGTACTCCTTGCCCCGGATGACCCGGGTGTACTCGCCACCAGGCTTCATCAGCTTGCCGCAGGTGTCGCAAGTGAAGTCCATCCTGCCGACGGCATGCACACTCGCTTTGGCCGTCTTGTGCCCGGCAGCCTTAGCGCCCTCCTTTGTCTTGTGGCCAGCCGACTTGGCGCCATCTGCCACCTTGTGGCCCGCCTCACCAGCCTTCTCCTCGACGGTGTGCCCTGCCTTCTTTATCTTCCGTCCGGTCTTCTTCAGTAATTCGGCCATCGGTCCACCTATAGAATGAAAGGGTATGGTGATGCTATAAGCCTTTCGACAGCCCGCCAGGTGGTTCCGCTGGGTGCGGGGATGGCCATCGGCTCACTTGGACTTCTTGCCCTTGCTGGCCGTCTTCTTCACACCGTCAGCGGCCTTACCACCCACGTCCTTGGTCGCTTTGAGGGTCTTTCCCCCGACCTCCTTGCTCTTGGCGGCGGCCTTTCCGCCCACGTCCTTCCCCGCGACCAAGGCC
>JAUVEQ010000315.1 GCA_030594725.1 Methanobacteriota archaeon | reverse complement strand
TCCGAGTGCATCCCGAAGGCCGGCGATGTCGGTGTACTCTACACGGGCTCCCTTCACAGTCCTCGAACCCTTCTCCCCTTGGTATCCGACGACGAACGCCCTCGATGGCTTGTAGGTCGAGATAAAGGAGGCGAGACCCCGGTAGACACGTCTCGGGACGACCTTGAGCTTCGCCTCGATGGGGATCGTCCCACCATCGACCTCCAGTACGAAGTCCACCTCCGCACCGCCCCTGGACCGCCAGTGCTTGGGACGATAACCCAACTTCAGGAGCTCGGTGAACACGTAGTTCTCGAACATAGTCCCAGACGGTTCAGGAGGAACGTTCCCCGCGATCACGTTCCTGAGTCCCGTGTCCACAAAGAAGACCTTCGGTTGCTTTGTTATCTCCTTGAGCTTGTTTGTGAAGAAGGGAGGTACCTGGACTATCAGGTAACTCTTCTCCAGGGCGTCCAGGTACTTGTTCATGGTAGGAACGGAGAGGTCGAGGTTGTCGGACAGGGATTGGACGTTCAGGGGACCTCCCGGCGTGAGGGCCAGGTACCTCACCAGTCGGTCCAGCTCCCCGACCTTGTCGATGGAGAACGTATATGCCACGTCCTTGAGGATCATCGTCTCGAAGAGGCTCTCCAGGTGGTCCTGCTTCGTCCTGGCGTCCTCGGTGAGGACCACCCTCGGATACCCCCCGTAGAGCATGTGCTCCCACACGGCCCTCTCCAGGATGGCACCCTCCCTCACCTTGTGGCCCTTGGCCCTCATGTACTCGTCCAGGTCGAAGGGCATCAATCGCATCACTTGCACCCTGCCGACAAGGTGAGCGAGGACCTCCTTCGCTAGGACCCTCTCCGAGGATGAGGTGATCCATAACCAGTTACCATTGTCGACGAGGTATTTGAGGTTCCTGCCGGCCCCCTCGCAGTACTGGACCTCGTCGAGCACCGCCAGCTCATGTCCCTTGACGTACTCCATCTCGAACTTCTCCACGTCCTCCTCGAACACCCTTCTGGGCAGGGGTCTGTCGAACAGGACGTAGGTCGAATCCGCATTCACCCTCTGATGCTGGAGGAAGGTGGTCTTCCCTGACTGCCTCGGGCCCACGAGGGCGACCATGTCCTTGACCTTCGCGAACCGCTTGAATCGTTCCCTTATTCCTCTCTCGACATACACGAGGTTCTAATGGAGTCCAATATATATATACCTGCCGAATCTAGAAGTCTTCTTTAAGAATAATCATGCAGAAATGTAAATAGAGTTGTATTATTGTCATATAACTCGCTCGGGGCCATATAATACTGGCCAACTTGCCCCATATCCCGCAACCATCTTCGATTCGAACCAGGCCCCTTCCCCTGTCCTGGCAAGGGAGGTGCGCGCGGGCGCGCCGACCGCGCAGCAGCAATTCATGCCCCGGCGACGGCAGCGATGACCTTCGGCGTTCTCGGGAACCACCTGCGCCATCGGAACACTTCGATGACCGGCCACATTCGTCCACCCCCCCCGTTCGATGTAATAAGCTATCGACCCCCTTTCCCAACCGAACAGGGAGACTACGACGGAAGGTTTAATATCATGGCAGATTCAATTGAAGGGGTGATGACGAACAAGAGGGTCAACCTCTACAACCCCGAGAACCGGAAGCACTACAAGATCCGGTACAGAAAGGCAAAGAAGGGGGAGAAGGTGCACCTCATCAACGAGTGGTCACCATAATGGTTCCATGACCACGAGGGTCGCGAAGAGGGCATACCTGGACACGAATGTCCTCGTGGAGTACGCTTGGGAGAGGACACCGTCCACTCCTTCATCGAACAAGAAGCAAGCGAGCAGGCTCATAGAGTTCGGATTGAGGGGAGATTTCGATATCTACATCTCGACATTCTGCATCATGGAACTCTACGAGCACTTCAGGGACTGGTACCTGATGAAGAAGGTCATCGCCGACGGCTTTGGATACAGGGAATTTCGAAGGGAACGGAAGAATCACAAGCTCACGAGGGAGGAGAGGGAGAAGCTGGAGACGCTGATCGCGGAATTCCTTGATAAGCCGAACGTCCACTACGTCGACTTCGACAGTGTACCCGATGATTTCTTCTCGAGGGTCACCATCCTCCAGACGAATGGCCTGGATTGTCTGGATGCGTTCCATCTACTAACGGCCCTCGATGTGGGTGCGACCCACTTCGTTACCAAGGACGGGGAGGTGCGGTCACGGTTCGATACGGCGACGAGAAGGGAGATAATGTCCCCGCCCATGGAGATGACCAGCATCCGAGGGTTCTTGAAGGGGCTATAGACCGAACCCCCATCTGGCTCCCATGTCACGCACCCCGCAACCACCATTGTATCGTGCATTGTACGGTATCAACATAGGGTGTGCTGTCGAGGACGCCACGAGGGAACTGATCCCCCCTCCCCCTATCCTGGCAAGGGAAGAGCGCGCGTGCGCCCTGACCGCGCAGCAGCAATTCATGCCCCTGCGACCGCAGCAGGTACCCCCATGGGGCCCCTGGAACCACCTGCTCCCCTTGCCGGACCACCACATCCCTGTCCGGGGCGGAACGTGACTTGCACCAGCGCCGGGGTGGCATGAGGGGGACGACACGATCCCGGTTGTCAAGGACCAGAATGATGATATTCCACGAAGAGAGTCTATTCTGGCTCACTTCCCGTGCACTCACAAGGGTTACTGTCACGCGATGATCATCACGGGTCCAATACTTAGCCTACACCTCATTCTTCGTAGACGGACCAAGGTGCTTATCTAACATGAGATAACATTTTTTCCATCCAATTCCTGTTGGGGGCAAACCATGTGATCCTGGGTAAATCGTCCATTCTTATTCTCATCATGTTGGTCAATTCCTCATTCCTCTTCCATTCACCCACCGTTGAGGCGACCGGTCCTGGCAGATTTCAGGCTGGTGGTTCGGTCTAGTAGTGTTGGGTATCTCCCTGGCTACTCTTAAATATCCAGAATCTATATCGTAAAAACAAGGGTGGTAAAGAATGCAATACAAGGTCCATCGTGTAGAGGTAGACAAGAAAAATATGGTGGAGAAACTAGAGCGATTCTTGAACGATCTCACCGGAGAAGTTGTGGCGGTCTTCCCGAACGTCAAACCGACCTTCCAGGGAATGGGAGCGACAGCCAAGGTCGATTCCGTGCTGGTCGTGGAGAATATTGGATAACTGATATACTGGCGGCGTAGCCAAAAAAAACGAGTCTTTGACAAAGTAGATGGATTCTGAAAAAAGCTGGCTCACTTGTGGGGCACCACGCAATCGACCCTGCCCAGTATATCCCCCCAAATCCTAAGTCCCTCACTGATAATCCAACACCCCACGCCCCCCCGCCGCTCCCGTCGCTTCTTCTCCGGCCTCAGGGGCAGTGGTCGCGTGAACAACCCTTCGTCCCTTCCAGCAGCGTAGAGGCGACCGCGGGGGCGCGTTGTCCCTGGATAGCTGCACCACGTCCTCCCGAGGTCCGAAGAGGGACGTGGATGCGAACCTCGGGAGACGACAACCAAGTTCCTCTACCCTCGGTCCCTCCTCCGCATCATACCAGCGATGATCCCAATAGCAGCCAACGCTCCTAATAGACCAATAGAGGGCGAGTCGTCCTCCTTCTTCCACCTCTTCGCGTCGTCGGGATACTCGTCGAGCTTCAGATCCGTCGTGGAGTCATCCTTCGTCTTCCCAGAGTTCCACTCGTCTGGGTATCCGTCATTGTCGCCGTCGACGCTGGCTGCCTCATCGTCGGGGAAGGCATCGGCATTGTCGCCCACGCCGTCCGTGTCGGTGTCCATCCACTCATCGGGGTCGTTCGGGAACTCGTCGCCGTTGTCACCATGGGCGTCGTTATCGGTGTCTAGCCACTCGGCGGGGTCGGTGGGGAAGGCGTCGCCGTTGTCACCGTAGCCGTCACCGTCCGTATCGGCCCATTCCA
>JAUVEQ010000304.1 GCA_030594725.1 Methanobacteriota archaeon | reverse complement strand
CCATGCCGACCGGTCGTTGGTCTGGTAGACACCATCGGAGGACTGTCGTGCGTTGGAGCTCCTGGCGTCGTTGTCGAGCAGGGGTTCCGGCCAGTACCTGGGCTCGATCCACGAGATGGCAAGGGACGGGTCGGTGGCCAGGGACATTGCGAAGGCAGGATACAGCCTTGCGGTCACGTGGTCGTCGTCCTGGAAGAGGACCTGGCCGCCCTCCCTCAGGATCTCCCATGCGGTCCATGACGCCGCGTCGTAACCCCAGGTGACTATCTCCAGGTCGATGGGCTCGGAGAAGGGTCCCCAGAGGGCGGGGTCGATGCGATACGCCAGGTGGGCGGGTCCCACGTAGCGGACGTGGTCGATCTCCCGGACGTCATCCAGGTCGCCCATTCCGATGCGGGCGAAGTAACCGTAGTCCGGCAGGTAGTCCAGAAGGTCGGCCCCCGCCTCGGCCGCCGCCTCGCGCCATGCCTTCTGTATCGGTCCGTCGAACTGCACCACGTAGTAGGGATGGGTGGACATGTCCCGGAGCCACGAGGGGCCCGGGCCCCTGTCGACGACGGGATCGAACGTGCCCGCCTTGAGGTAGAGCATGATGCCATCGCCCTCCTCGGTCGTTGGGGTTCCAGGAGCGCCGTCGCCGGCCGGGAACGCGGTGGCAAGCGGGCTGAAGAGGAGTATGAAGAAAATGAACAGGACGAGAGACCGGGAACGCATGGCTAGGCCCATTTGACCGCTAGGCGAGGATGCCTTATAAGACTTCCTTGTCCGTTTGTGATAATGGAAACAGTGCTGGCGCTCCTCATCATGGAGCAAATTTCGATGAAAAAAAGGAAATGACGGGGCCCTCTCAGGCCCCGTTGAAGAAATTGGTCACCGCCCAGGTGATCATCCTGATGTACCCCTCGTAGGGCACACCGGAGTTGTGGGGGGTGAACACCACGTCCTCCCTGTCCAAGAGGGGCTTGTACTCGGGCGGTTCCTGCTCGTACACGTCGATGGCGGCTCCCCTCAGCTTGCCGGCCTCCAGGGCGCGCGCCAACGCCTCCTGGTCCACCAGGGGACCGCGGGCGGCGTTGATGAGGATGGCACCGTCCTTCATCTTCCCGATGGTCTCGTCGTTCATCAGGTGGTAGGTGCTGTCGTCCAGCCAGGCGTGCAGGGTGACGATGTCAGCCTGGGCCAGCAGGGTGTCGCGGTCGACGAACTCCAGGCCGTACTTCAGCTCGGACTCCATGTCGCGACGGATGTCGGTGTAGATCATCCGGACCCCGAAGACGGACAGCCGATGCACCAGGTGACGACCGATGGCACCGAGGCCGATGATGCCGAAGGTCTTGCCCATCAGCTCGTTGCCGGCCAGCTCGAAGCGGTCCCAGCGACCAGCGTGGACCGAGCTCTGGCACTCGTTCAGGTTACGAAGGATCATCAACGCGACCATGACCACGTGCTCGGCCACCGACGCGGCGTTGGAGCCCGGTGCGTTGAACACCTTGATGCCCTTCTCGGCACAGTACTTGAGGTCGATGTTGTCCAGGCCCGCGCCGCAAGTGATGACGTACTTGAGGCGGGGCAGCAGCCTATCGATCAGTGCCTGGTTGCACTGGTAGTACTGCTTTCCGATGATCGCGTCGAAGTCAGTAGGGAGGGATGGATCGGTCAACTTCTGCCAGTCCCAGTGGACCAGCTCCATTCCAGCCCCCTCTAACATCTCGATGCCCTTCGGGTGGAGGTCCTCGGTGATGAGGATCCTCATGCCGCGCAGCTTCTCGTTGCCCATGATGCACACTCCAGATTTGAGTGGCGGGGGAAACGACAGCGCCCATGATAAACGTTACGACAGTGCTCGCGCGTGCGATGTCGCATCCCATCCCTAGGCATCGTTGAAGAACCACTGTATGGCCCAGGTGTTCATCCTCACGTACCCCTCGTGGGGGATCCCCGAGGTGTGGGGGGTCACGATGAGGTTGGGAATGGTCATGAGGTCCATGTCATCGTTGGGCTCGGTCGGGAATGTGTCCAGTCCCGCGTAGCGCAGCTTGCCGGACCGAAGGGCCGCCTTGAGGTCGTCCAGGACCACCATGGGTCCCCGTGCCAGGTTCATGAAGATGGCACCGTCCTTCATCTTGGAGAAGAGTTCCGCGTTGGCCATGCCCTCTGTCTCCTCATCCAACCACATGTGGATGGTGACGATGTCCGAGCGGGCCAGGAGCTCGTCCTGGGGAACAAAGGCCACATCCCATTCGGCCTCGAAGTCCTCGTAACGGACGATGTCGTGGTAGATCACCTTGGTCTCGAAGGCCACCAGGCGCTTGGCCAGGGCCTTGCCGATGGCGCCGAGGCCGATGATGCCCACGGTCTTGCCCATGAGCTCGTTCCCTGGCAGCTCGTCCCTGAGCCACTTGCCCTCGCGCAGGGAGGTCTGGCATTCGTTGAGGTACCTGAGCCCTCCGATCATCATCATGATCGCCTGCTCGGCCACCGAGACGGCGTTCGAGCCAGGGGCGTTGAACACGGCGATGCCCTTCTCGGCGCAGTAGGCCTCGTCTATGTTGTTCTTGCCCGCTCCGCAGGTGATGACCCACTTGAGCTGCGGCAACAGCCGGCCCATGAGCTCGCTGTCGCACTGGAAGTACTGCTTCCCGATGATGGCGTCCACGTCCGTGGGAGTGTCCGGGTCGGTCAACCTCTGCCAGTCCCAGTAGACCAGGTCCATGCCTGCCTCCTCGAGCATCCTGATGCCCTCTGGATGCAGGTCCTCTGTTACCAGTATGCGCTTACCTCTAACGTTATCCACGGCCATCCGATGTCCCCCTTCAAGGGTGGCATGGGCGCTTCGGCTCATAACTGTTACGCTGGTCGACCGTGGCGGGGGTTCCGGGGAGCCTAACCTCCCTCCTCGGGTCGTGCCCTGACGAGCATGCTGACGACCACCGCGATGACCACCACGGCGGCCAGGGCCATTATGATCCCCGCGCCGGGCGATGAGGAGCTGGCGGCCTCTGGCACAGCATTCAGTTCGTTGATCACGAGGCTGGCCGGACCCAGCAATGGAGCCAGGTCGATCCTCAGACGGGCGCCTTCCGAGGACACCCCGACCTGTTTCCAGACCTTCACCGTTCCGTCGACCTCGGTGCCCACCCCCACCGTGTCGGACCCCTTCACGTGGATGTCGAAGGGGCCCTCCGAGGCGTCGTCGAGAGTGACGGTCCCATCGGCGTCCTGGGACCATCCGGGTATCTCCGCATCCCTTCGTCCCAGGGGGTCGACGACCTTCACGGTCCCATCATCACCGGGATCGATCCTCAGCCCCGCGTCCTCCGCCGGGAGCATGGCCTCCACGGCGAGCAATGCGAAGCAGGTGGCCACCACGGGGTCACCCTCCCAGTAGCTGTCGCTGCCCGTGTTATGCCAGCTTCCCACTGCATTCTGCTTGGCAAGGAGCCCATCGGTCAGCTCCCTTGCCCAGTGAAGGTCCGCTCCGTCGGAGGACATGAGCGATGGAGCACCAGCTGCCCGAAGGGCCCGGGCGAGCGTCCACGAGTAATAGAAATAGGCCACATCCCCGAAACCAGGGTTCTGGTCCGCATCGAAGTTGGTCCCGAGCCAATCGAGGGCAGCTGCGGCACCGGTCGAATCCATGGTCTCACCAGCGGCCATCAGGGACCACAGACCGGCAGCGGTCATCGAACCGTAGCTGTCGAGGTCGCCTGCGTTGCTGCGGCCAGGGAAGTAGATGAAGCCCCCGTCATCGAAGGAGGGGTTGGTCCGATCGTCGGCCCAGTCGAAGTCGTTGACCTCGGGCAGGTTCTGGCACCTGTGGAGGAATATCAGGGCGTTCAGCCAGGTCGTGGTCGGTACGACGATCGATGTATAGGCCTCCTCGGCCGCGGCCAGGGCCATCAGGGCGAACTGGGTGTTGGACATGTCGGGGCGGCCGTCGCCGCCGTATCCGATGCCTCCTCGCCACCACTCCTCGAAACCCTCCTCGTCCCCGTCGCACTGTTCTCGGACCAGCATGTCCACACCGTCA
>JAUVEQ010000058.1 GCA_030594725.1 Methanobacteriota archaeon | reverse complement strand
TCATGCTCGTGGACCAGTCCACCGACCCATTGACCGTGGCGGGCATAGTGCTCTGGGAGGCTGCCAGGGCCATCTGCGTTGCCTTCGCAGTGGCCTATGTCGCCCACGCCATCTTGGTCCGATACCTCCCCAGCACCCTCCTCAGGGTGCGGGACATCACCCCGATCCTCGGAGAGGGCAGGACTGTCGACGGTCACCGCCGCCGCCACATCAAGAGGTCCCGATGGGTCTTCGAGATGGGGAGCCGCAAGTACCTGGACACCCGGAAGCTCCAGCTCCGGACCAAGGTGGCACCCTCCTTCGACTGGAAGAGCTGGGGCGAGGCCACGCTGTGGTCGGCCCTTGCCCTCATCGCCCTGTCCATCTACGCCGAGGCATACCCGAGGGTGGAGGAGAGGATTGATATAATCTTCACCGCGATCATCTCGGCCCACCTTCTCAGCATCATGCCCATACTGGTCCTGCCCGTGTACCCCGTCGAGACCGTGGGACCGGTCATCCCCGTGGGAAGGGGCGAGTTCGACCTGGCAAGGGGCTACCGTGTCCAGAGCCAGCGTTGGATCAAGGTGGCCTTCTTCCCCATCATCGCGGTGGGCCTCCTGGTCCGGGCCATGCCCATGGATACCGCCGTCCAGTTGATGCAGACGCTCCTGATAACCGTTCCCACGACCGCCATCACCTGCATGGTCTACCTGGAGGTCTTCCGCAATCGCACGGCGGCAGAGGTCCACAAGGCCCTGCCAATACGCGAGGAGAAGGAGAGGGGATGGTACGATGGAGAGCCATGGCGGGAGACCTCCCTC
This sequence comes from Methanobacteriota archaeon, assembly GCA_030594725.1. Classification (GTDB taxonomy): domain Archaea; phylum Thermoplasmatota; class DTKX01; order DTKX01. Next base: position 9,572 of record JAUVEQ010000058.1, on the reverse strand, counting down.
ATGGAGGGTGTCGAGGTCCTGAAGAGCGATATCTACCTCGAATAGCGGGCTCTACGTGCTCTACTCATCCTCCTCGACGGGGGTTCCATCGTCCTCCTCCTCGACGACAGCGTCCTCTTCAAGGGCCTCATCCTCCTCCACCGCTTCACCCTCAGGCTCCGCCTCACCGGGAACCTCGGCGGCCTTGGAACGGTTCATGATGAGGAGGGCCAGGACGACCGCTACCAGTATCGCGACCGCGATGCCTCCTATCGCCCATCCGCCGTAGCTGCTCTCCTCCGGAGGGGCCACCACGGTGAAGGGAGTGGCCTTGATGAGCTCGTTGCCCGCGTCGTCGATCACCCGCACCTCGATCTGATGGATGCCAGTGCTGAGGCCCTCCGAGGGAACGGCGATGTCCCATTGCTCGCAGGGCAGAGGGCACAGGACGGGTGTCCATTGCCATCCATCGATCCGGTACTCGACCCTGGACACCCCCACATCGTCGGAGAAGCTGGTGGGAACGATCATCTTCTTGCCCTGTTCCACCTCCGGGATCTCCAGCCCCAGGGCCAGTTCCAGCTCGGGGTCGGTGCGATCGACCAGGGTCACGAGGACCGACCTGATCACCAGGTTGCCCGAGGCATCCTCGGCCTGGATCTCCACCAGGAATTCGCCAAGGACCATGCCCACGGTGGGGATGCCCTGGACGTACTGGTCCATGACGGGATCGAGGCTCGCCATGATGTCCACGGGCTCACCGCTGTCTATCCTCATCGTAAGAGAGGAGAGTCCGACGTTGTCGCTGGCCGTTCCAGAGAACTGGATCGTCGTGCCCCGACCGACCTTCGCCCCCTGTCCGGGGTTGTCGATGATCAATTGGGGGTCGGTCACATCCATGACCGAGTAATCCACCGTGCGAGCGAGCTCGTTCCCGAGGACATCCATCGATCGCAATGACACGGTATGTGCCCCGACGGCCTCGGACCTCGAGGGCAGCGAGTATTGGAACCCACCCGACAGGTCCAGGCTGACGGCCATCTCCGGTCCGCCGTCCACTGACAGCCAGAATCCCTCGATCCCGTGCTCGTCGGTCACCGTCCCTGAGATCTCCACCCTGTCATCGTCATCGTAGACGTCGTTGAACCCGTCAAGGAGGAGTACCGGTGGAGAGGCGTCCCGGGTGATCGTGAACTCCCTCTGGTGGGAATGCCCAGCCATGTCCGTCACCTGGAGCACCACCTGATGCTCGCCCTCCTCCCACTCCGAGACGGGGAGGCCGAAGGTGAACCTCTTCGACACATCGATCGTATCCGAGACATCTATCCACAGACCGTCGTCCACCAGGTACCTGAGTGAGGCGATGCCGTAGTCGTCCCACACGCTTCCCTCCACGGTAACTCCCTCGTCCGCCCCGACCACGGTCTCGCTACCGGGGGCGGGGGTGCTCAGCTCGAGCATCGGCGAGAGGGGGTCGAGCACCAGGTTCACTGATGCCAGCGCGGTCCGGCCAACCCCGTCAGTTGCGACCACCTCGAGGACGAGGGGACCCACGTCACCCTCGGCCTCCAGGAGGCCATCGTAGAGATCGACCGAAGTGGATCCCGATGTCAGGTCGTGCCATCCGTGACCGACCAGCCTTCCCCTTACCGAGGCCAACATGTGGTTGTCGGATGCGTTCACCGACACCAGGACGGACTCCCAGGCCGGCAGTATCATTCCCTCCCCGGGTCCCAGGACCTCGACCACGGGATCGTCAGCGTCCAGGTAGATGGATACCATCGCCTCCCGCCAGATCCCCTCGGTGTCCGTTGCCCGGACAAGCACCTCGTAGTCCCCGGAAGGGAGGGTGCTGACGTCCATCAGGGTGCTGTAGGTCAGGTCCTCTACGGAATGGTCGGAGGTGATGTCGGTCCACGTGTCGCCACTGTCCAGGGACACCTCGAGGGTCTGTATCGGGATGTAGTCCCAGAGGGTTCCGTTGAGCTCCAACGGGGTCGCGGTGCTGTGGTACGAACCCTCCGCCGGACTGTCGATACCGAGTCGAGGCTTGCAAAGGGCCGACAGGTCCACCGTCAGGTTGACGACCTTGGTGGACTCGCTGCAATCGCGATTGGACAGGATGAGGTAGGAGTCCTCCTCGTGGGGGAGTGGCATCATGCCCTCAAGGTGCTCGATGTCCCTGGCACCGGTCCATACCCCGGTACTCCCGCCCCCATAGTAGCTGATCATCCCGGCTTCGTTGGTCAACAGCACATCCAGGTCCGCTGGGAAGATATGGTCGAAGGATGTTCGGAACCCGAACATCTCGTACTGGCCGTACTCGCCATGCACGTGACGCTGGCGTCCCCACACGTCCATCTCGTACGACAACTGGTAGTCCATCGGCGGGAATGTGGTCACAATGGGGCTCCAGGTCGGCTCCACCTGCCGGGGTGCGTTCCCGGAGACGGTGAACTGGAGGGTGTATTCCTGGTTCTCCTCGGCCACTTCGAATGCGAAGAAGTTGTTGGTCTCCTGGTTGTACTGGGACAACACGAGGGCGGCGTAGTAATGGCTCTCGTCGCATCGGCTGCAGTAGCCCTGGAGGCCAAGCTCGATGTCGGTCCATCCGGTGGCATTGGTGTAGTTGGCATAGGCGAAGTGGGGGTAGTCCGGGGTACCCGGGTTGTAGATGTCGTGGCCGACGCGGTAGATGCCCACGTAGGCGCCCTCGATGGGGTCGCCGCCGGAATCCTGCACCGATATGTGTACGGTGGAGGTCTCGGTGTACATGTGGGGTTCGGCCCCGTTCCGCTCCACCAGACCCGCCTCCTTGAAGGAGAAGCTGGGGTCTGGTGCCGAGATGTCGATCGTGTTGATAATGACGTCGTCGCTCCTGAAGGCGCTGGTCGCGCTCATGTAGGGCTTCCAGCCCCGCTCGAACACGCCAGCGTCGTTGAAGTTGACGCTGTTCGTCCGGCGGATCAGTTCGGGTTCCTTCACGCGGGTGTTGCCGGCCACATCGTTCGATGCGTCCACGTGCATCCAGTGGCCATCGATCCACACCTCGCACCACTGATGGTCCGAGGCGGAGTATATGGTCACCCGGGCGGGGATCATGGCAACCTTGAGGGAGGCGGCGGTGGTGATGCTGTACTGACCGCAGCTGCCGTACCGCTCCAGTAGGACCTGCACCGGCTGGAGGGGGTTGGTGCCGTATCCGAACTCCATGTTCATCTGCATCCAGATCGTGGACGCGTTGGCGCCCTCGATGATGTTGTCGCACCCCGTGAGGTACGATCTCATGGTGTCCGAGTCCTCGTAGGTGATCTCATCGAAGTACGCCTTCCGCCAGAATGACTTGCCCGCCACCTTGGCGGGGGCCTCCCAGAACACCCTTGCGTGGGCCACGTACCAGTAGTAGATGTCTCGGGGATACTCGTGCTGGACACCGGTGTAGTTGGTGTACTGGATGGTGGTGTAGTTGCCGTCCTCCCCGGTTCGTTCAACCACTTCGGCGTAGGGTATGTGCTGGTCCTGGTCGTACAGCTGGTGGACGTTGTCCCAGAGCACGTTCACAGAGCTCATCGACCTCAGTTCCTCCGGTGGGGTGTGGGCCACCGAGAAGGCTATCTCGTCCACGTACAGGTCATCGGTGCAGTCCCGGATGAGGCGGGCGAAGCGGTCGCCGTTACTGCCCATCCGGAGGAGCTGGACAGCCAGGTCGCGCTTCAACCATGGTTGGACTGCGTCCACGGCCTCCGCAGCAACGCCCGAGACCAGTTCCAGGGGGTCCGTCCAGTCCATGGGTTCGAGAGTGTTGTTCTCGTGGTCGATGCGCAGGACCCTTTCGCCACCGGGAGGCACCTCCACGATGGTACTGATCCTATCGATGACCAGCATCTCCGCGGGTGGGGGGTCCGACCCGCGGTCCGACCCCTCGGACCGTCCCCCGTCGGAGACAGGGGCCGACAGGACCCCCGGTAGGACCATCATGACGGATATTAGGATGATGACGATAAGTTGGGGACCGTACCCCATACCCCTTGGGAAGGACATGAATCTTAATCTCATTAGGCCACCTGCCAGCTCTGGACGTCGTCACGGGCTCTGGTATATTTATCCCTTTTGGAAATGTCTGCTGGGGCAAACCTTTTAATGGAAATGATACCTACAGGCGGTCCGCCGAGGTGTTGGCATGGACATAGTCCTGGTGAACAAGGACAAGGATTCCATCGAGGTGCTCCTCGATGATGAAACGGGCAACGTGCTCCTGGAGCCCCTGAAGGACAAGCTCCTGAAGGACCCGACCGTCGAGCTGGCCACGTACGACAGCGACCACCCGATGTACGGCAAGAAGCGCTTGTTCGTCCGCGTCAAGAGCGGCAAGCCCCAGAACGCCGTCAAGCGGGCCCTCAAGGACCTGTCCAGTGACTACAAGAGCTTCAAGAAGGCGGTGGACAAGGCCAAGCCCACGGACTGAGGTTCGGGCGTACTTGCCTATCCATCACCCTTTTCTATCCCTTCCCGCTTAGGTGAGCCCATGACCGCCCTCCACGAACCCTCCGTTCCGACGGGGGAGGAGGTAGTGGGGCTCCTTGGCTTCCTGACAGGAACACCGGGAATTGGCGGCAGGTTGCGCACCGAGGTCGAGGACTTCATCGTGGTGGAGGATTCCCTTCCGCCGCCCGAGGTCCCCGGGGGAAAGTTCACGGCGGTCACGATCCGTCTTCACAACTGGGAGACCAACCGATTCGTGCGCCAGATGTCCAGGAAGCTGGGCATCTCATCGCGTCGGGTCCGGTTCGCAGGGGTCAAGGACAAGCGGGCGGTGACCACCCAGCTGTTCACCATCGAGGCTCCCGAGGATTCTGTGAGCGGTCTTCGAATGGCGGATGTAGAGGTGCTCTCCCTGCAACCCACGGACCGGCACATAGGTCTCGGGGACCTGGTGGCCAACGCCTTCGATATATCGGTCACCGATCTGGACGTGGACGACGGCGTGGCCCGCCAGCGTGTGAAGGACATCCTGGCCGAGGCCGAGGACGAGGGGGGGTTCCCCAACTTCTACGGCCCTCAGCGCTTCGGGGTCTCCCGACCGGTCTCCCATCTCGTTGGCCAAGACCTTGTGCTCGGCGACGTGAAGATGGCCAGCATGAGATACCTCACCCACGTGGGTCCCGGTGAGAGCGAGGAGGCGCGTGAGACCCGTCTTCGGTTCAAGGAGGACGGGGACGCTCGACAGGCCCTTCGGGACTTCCCCAAGAACCTGGGGAACGAACGCAACATGCTGGAGCACCTGCTCCACAACCCCGAGGACCACAAGGGAGCCATCCGCAGGCTGCCCTTCAACCTGCAGCTCATGTTCGTCCACGCCTTCCAGGGCCAGGCCTTCAACCTCATCGTGTCCGAGAGGATGCGTCGCGGCCTTCCCATGGACAGGCCACTGGAGGGAGACATGCTGGTGGCAGTGGACGAGCGGGGGAACCCCCGCCACGACCAGGGTGTACCCGTCACAGCCAGGAACCTGGCCAAGGCGGAGCGCCAGGTGGTCCGGGGACGCGCCCTGGTCTCAGGGCTCGTTCCGGGGACCGAGGCCCCCATGGCGGGAGGCGAGATGGGGGAGATCGAGGCCTCCGTAATGGAGAAGATGGGGATCTCGCCGGGTGACTTCCGCATCGTTGACCTTACAGAGCTGACGGCATCTGGTATCCGCCGAGAGGTGGCCATCACCGGTGTGATGCCCAGGTGGACGCTGGAGGATGGCAGGGCCACCTTCTCGTTCAGGCTGCAGAAGGGATGCTATGCGACCTGCGTGTTGCGGGAGCTGATGAAGGCACCGCTCATGTCCTACTAGGTCGGACCCGATGCCGGGGCACTAGTCCTCATCGTCCTCGCTGGCCGCTCCTTCCTTCCTCTTGCGCATGATGAGCACTGTGAGGAATATCGCTCCGATGATCATCAGGGCTGACTGACCGGCCAGCACGGCCCAGCCCACGTTCTCCAGGTCGCGTTGCTCGTAGGGTGCCTCGTATATGTAGAAGAACACGCTGCCGTTCGCCTCGAACTCCCCGTCGCTGACGGTGATGGTCACGTTGTGCTTGCCCACCATGTTGTTGGTGGGAGTGAACATGATCTGTCCCGTCGTGGGGATGATGTCGAACATATCGGAGTCGTCCGTGAAGGTCAGGGGGTCGTCCTCCCTGTCCCATGCCTGCACCTGGTATGCGAAGGCCTGGCCCTCCACCGCGAAGAGCTGCTCTGGCAGACGTAGCTCCGGTGCTGTGTTCACCAACTCGAACTCCAGGGTCATGGGGAAGTAGGACTGGGCGACCCCGTCGGTGGCGATGACCCGGAACACGTGGATCGGGCTGTACCTGGTGGCGAAGTAGGAGGGCGTGAAATCTATGATGCCATCGATTGTGACGTCGAAGAGCTCCGAGTTGTCCGTGAGGAACACCTCATCCCCGTCGGGATCGTACACGTCGAAGACGTAGTACCATCTCTCCCCCTCCAGAAGATGGATCGGTGGCTCCTCCGTGTTGTTGAAGATGGGGGCGTCGTTCCTTGCCTCCACATGGATGGTGAAGCCCACCAGGGACCTGAAGTTCCCATCGTCGGCCTGCAGCTCGACATCGAAGTCACCGAACCAGTTCTTGTCAGGGTCGATGACGAGGACCAGCCCCTCAACGGTGAGGGTTGCCCTGTTCGTGCTCACCGAGTACACGGTCACCTCGAGGTCGATAAGGTCGTTATCGTAATCGGTCAGGTAGCGGTTCAGCTCCAGCCGCTTGATGTTGTCCTCCACCATCTGCACGTCCAGAATGGGGCTCCAGATCGGGGGGTGGCCGACGAAGATCGCCAGGTCGATCTGGTTGTCGGTGGTGTCGAACTCCTTCAGCTGGCCGTCCGGGTCGATGACCGCGAAGAGCCTGAAGTTGCCCACCTGGGCGGGGGTGTACATGAACGTGACCACGCTGTCGCCACCCGCCGGGATGGTGGACGTGGTCCTGTCGCTGCCCACGGGCAGACCGCCTGCCGCCGGGTCACCCAGGTACAACCGGACCGTCGTCGGAGGCACCGCTTCGGAGCCTGTGGCCTCCACCGTGACGGCGATCTCCGCCTCATCTCCGAAGGGGAGGGCTGTGTTCCCTCCAGCTCCCGCCACCTCGATGCCCGTGGCCTTAGCGTTCATGGCGGACACTTCGATCAGGGCGCTTCCCCAGTTGTTGTCCTCGAGGATCTCGTCGATCTCGAACTCCGAATCCGCCAGCACGAAGATGTTGTGCCAGCCGGCGGTGGGGCTGTCCCAGTCCGTCAGCACGGTGGCGGCCTTGTCCGCAGGCAGCCCGGGGATCTCCACGGGGTCGCCGATGGGGGTGCCGCCCTGGGCGGGACCACCGTCGTAGAACTGGACCGAGAAGGGCGGGGCGTCGCTGTGCCCGATGTTCCGTACCTCCGCGCTCAGGGTGGTGGCGGTGCCTGCCTGGGGGATGTCCGTCGCTGCCCGGATCGTCCTGGCGACCACCTCCAGCTCCGCCGGGGCGGGGGCAACTCCGATTATCTGCTGATCGTGAAGGTACTGGTCGGCGGTCACGGTGACGGTGACAGACTGGCCGGCCAGCCCGGGGGAGATGTGCAGCACTGCCCATCCGTCAACATCGGTGTCGGCGTAGGCGTAGAAGTCCTCGCCCTTGAAGCAGACCCGGGCGCCTTCCACGGGGATCGCGCCCTCCATGACCCTCACTTCCACGTCGTACTCCAGGTCGAATATCTCGTCGGGCATGACGACGGTCAGCTGCTTGGGGATGTCCAGCCATATGGGGATCTCCGGGTCGCCGATGAGGTTGTACGCGGCATGGTTCTGCTGGAAGAACGGATGGGCCGGGTTCCCTCCCACGGACCTGATGTGGGGCTCGTAGTCCCGGATCATCTGGTAGAATGCGTCTCCCGGACGGGACCTGTTGACCAGAACGTACTTCCAGAAGTTCTCGGACATCCACCAGTTGCCGTCGGACTCGTCCGGGTTCTCCTCTCCCCGGTACGTGAGCTCGCTCGGAGCTATGAAGCCGATGGCGCCCCCATCCCTCTGGGTGAGGAGCCGCTCGTAGTTGGTGTCGTTTATCTCGGTGAAGTTGCCGACGAAGCAGGAGGAGAAGTAGACGAAGGGCGTCTGGTTCCCGTTCTCCAGATTGGGGATGTCGTCGTAGTAGAAGGCGCGGGACCAGTTGTAGCCGATGCCGTTGCCTGAGTAGTGCGGGAGGCCGTTCCCGCTGGGGATGTATCCGTGGGTCACGCTGACGAATATCGAGGAACCCATGCTCATCGCGGCGTTGTACGAGGTGTGGTTCATGGTGTCGTTGGCCACGGTGTAGTTGCCGCCCTCGATCTGGTTGTAATCGTAGATGATGTGACGGTCCATGTGGGGCGGCATGTAGGGGAGCGTCCTCTGGATGGACTCCCATGCGTTGTCCTCCCACCAGTTGTATATGTGGCTGGGGTGGTCGTGGATGGTGGCATTGGTGTTGGGCGGGTTCATCACCGAGGAGACCATGACCGCCTGGCGCATCCAATCACCGATCTCGGGGTCCTTCTCGTAGGCAAGGAACTTGTCGATGACGTCGGAGGCCTCCTGCACGTTGCTGACGGGGGCCCGTCCGACGGAGATCTCGGCATCCCAGTCGGGCTCCCACAGCAGGTTGATGACCTCCCCGTACTTGCCGTTCCCGTTGGCGTCCCAGTCATGGTCCAGTCCCGCGTAGTAATGGTCAGAGAAGGCATAGGGCCCGCTGAACTCCCAACCCTTGTCACCGGTCCAGATCTCCCTGCTCCGGACGATCTCGTTGTCGCCGCCTATGAGCAGGTACTTGAGGTTCCCCTCAGTGTGGTTGTAAAGGTCCCGCAAGAAGTTGTGGTACTGTGCCCTGCTGTCGGGACCAGGGTAGTTGTTGGTGACCCAATCGGTGGCATAGACCTTGGCGTACATTCCCTTCTCCGTCTTCCACTGGGCCAACCGCTCGAACTGGTTGACGAAGGAGAAGGATGTGAGGATGGCGTACTCCACCATGGCGTCCTCGTCCCCGAGGGGGTCTCCGTTCTCACGGCTCTCTCCGGCGCTCCCGTCCCCCGTTCCGCCCGCGGCGAGCAGGGGCGCTGCGGAGCTGAGCATCATTAGCACGACGAGCACGATGGTGACCTTTGCGGGGGCCTTCATGGGGATCCTCTCGGTCGATGACTGGGCCAACCACCTGCCAGAGCTGCGGCTGACCTCGAGTATATGGCCTGTTAGGATATATTAAAGGTACGCCGTCTTGTGCACCTTCAGGGCAACGGTCCGCCGTCCGTGGGGGTCGGCGTCCAGGGTCTGACGTTCCGCAGGTCCTCGGGATAGTTCTCGAAGAAGGGGCAGTGGGAGATGCACATGCTGCACCCGTCCCACTTGGCGAACATGTGGGCGCAGCGCAACGGCATGATAGGGTACTTCCGGACCCCCCTGACCACCGTGGGCTCGTCGGGTATCGCCTCGGCCTCGCAGGCATCCCTGCACTCCGAGCAACCCTCGCAGAACGGCTCCACATCCTCGGGCATGGGCTCGTCCAGGGCGAGGGGGA
>JAUVEQ010000173.1 GCA_030594725.1 Methanobacteriota archaeon | reverse complement strand
CCGGCGGTGGCGCCTGCTGCTGCGGGGGATAGCCCGGCGGTGGCTGCTGCGGTGGGTAACCCGGGGGTGGCGCCTGGGGCGGGTATCCCGGGGGCGGGACACCGTAGGCGGGTACCGGGGCGGGCTCGTGGCCCAAGAACTCCTCCTTGCCCATCAGCACGAGGATCAGTCCGACCAGGCCGAAGACCGAACCCAGTCCGTAGGGGCCGATGGTGAACAGGGCGAAGATACCACCCATGATGGCCAGCCCGTAGCTCTTGCCAGTGAACCCGCTGATCGCGCCCAGCAGGGCCAGCAACGAGAACACCACGATGAGTGCGATACAGACATTGAAGATAGTGCCGAGGGTCTGGGTCGGGTCGAGTGCTCCCACGATCGAAGCGCCTACCCAGAGGCCCCATGCCACGATGACTCCCATAATGAAGCTCAACAACAGGAATATTCCACCGATCATCCGTTTCTCCATTGTTACACCTAGAGTTTCGATTAATTGTTCTGTTTTATATACGTTCGCCCCTGCTTATCTTCGCGTGATATTCAATTTTAGCATAATCAATATGTGATCGGCCCACCTTCTCACATTGGTGTCCGCTGAACAAGATATAAAAGAGAACTGAGTTGGACGGAATGATAGCTAATTAATATATATATTGTGAAATCATCATTAGATGGGGCTTTGTATTGAAGGGTAGTTATTGTCCTTGGTGTGGGAGCACAAATGTTCGTGGTGGCATAGGTGCTGGTGGATGGGCGTTGATAATATTATTCATTCTCTTTTGTTGGCCTGTAGCGTTGATCCTTGTATTGGTATGGAACAAGAGCAATTGCCTGAACTGTGGATATGAGTGGAAGGCAAGCAACACCACTGAAGCCGTTGGCCAACAGAAGAGTTATACGGCGTATCAATACCAAGGTCAATATCCACAGCCACAAGTCCAGGTGTATCAGGACCCTGGCTACTATCAACAACAGCCACCTCCCTATTGACCCAGCTAGTCCCGCCCCCGATCGATATCCACGATCGCAGGGATGACCGTGGCAACTACTAACGAGCGGTCCTTCCGGGTATGTTGAAGGGTCCTCGGTCCTCATCATGTATCCACCTTCGTGGATCATTACGGACATTTCGATCAGGCATCCCTTAACGGTCCTCCGCTCCCATCAGTTCGTGGTCAGTATCAGAGAGGGATGCTCGAGATAACCACATCTCGCACAGATATATCCGGGGAATGGGCTGAGGGGTTTGGAGAAGGCGTGGTGTTCTGTCGTCCGATGGCAGGCAGGACATACGCGGAATGTCACAGGGCATGTAGATGCTTCCATGGGCTGTCACACATGACCGTGACTTATCAGCCTGGCGTGATACCCATCAACGACCATCTCGGGCACTGATGCTCCAAGGTTTTTTCAATGATGTTCGCCATCATCCGCACTCACGGGGGCCCACCTTGCAGTTCGATGTATGGGAGAATTATTACAAGGCCGTCATCCAGTCCATGGGCTACGACAGGGACCGGGACGAGGTCGTGGCCCATCAGCTGTCGAACATGCTGGAGGACCGGGAGGACCAGCTGGTCCCTCTGGACAGGTTGAGGGACCTCCTCGAGAAGAAGCACGTCTTCGTGTTCGGGGACGGTCCGTCCCTCGAGGACGACATCAAGGGCTTCGACTTCCGTAGCACGAGGGTGGCCGCCGACGGCGCGACCTCCAAGATCATGGACGCGGGCATCATGCCCGACATAATCGTCACCGACCTGGACGGGAAGGTGGAGGACCAGATCGAGGCGAACCGGAACGGGGCTATCGTCATCATCCACGCCCACGGTGACAACCAGGACCAGGTCAAACGTTGGGTCCCCCAATTCGAGGGACCCATCCTGGGCTCGACCCAGTCCACGCCCATCGACCGGGTGCACGACTTCGGTGGGTTCACCGACGGTGACCGGTGTGCCTTCCTGTGCGACCACTTCGACGCTGCGTCCATCATCCTGGTGGCCTTCAACTTCGACGACACCGACCAGGAGTACCTCAAGGGGATCGGACCGACCAAGCTGAAGAAGCTGACCTGGGGAGGCATGCTGCTGGCCGCCCTGGAGGATTCGGAGATTTTCTTCTTCGAGGACCTGGTCGAGGTCTTCCACGGGGATGAGGTCATGCCCCTTCCCGAGGCCGACGGCATCGTGGAGGACTTCGTCTCGACGTTCACCCCTGCTCCGGACGACGACAGGGCCAGCTAGGACCGGTCCGTCTCGCCCTTGATCCAATTGAGATAGTCTGCGGACCCGTCCTCGACCTCCAGGGCTATCACCTCGGGCAGATCGTACGGGTGTTGCTCGTCGAAGAGGTCACGGATATCGTCCACGAACGTCCTCCGGGTCTTGATGACCATGAGGTGCTCCTCGTCCTCCCGCACCTTGCCCTCCCACCGGTAGACGGAGGTGGCGGGCAGGATGTTGACGCAGGCGGCCATCTTCCGGTCGACTAGCTCTCTTGCGAGCTGGACACCGACCTCCTTGGACGGGACCGTGGCCAGCACGATAGAATACATATACGCGAACAGCGTTCCCGTATCAGATAAAATTTGCCTTGGGGGTTGTAGCGTTAGTTAAGCGACCCCCAGACGGTTGGGATGCTACCAATGTCTGAGGAAGATCACGACCTCTCCTTCATGGAGGGTGATGACGAGGATGTCATCAGCCCATCATCGGACGAGCTTGCGGCAACCGTCGTCACCTACGACGACCTGGTGGCAGCATTGACCAAGCTCCTGGGCAAGAAGGGTATGGGCGAGAAGGAGATCTCCAAGCTTGCGATATACCTTCTCAACTTCTTCGGCTACTCCGACTACATAATCGACAACATCCTCCACACCGAGGACCGGGACGTCTTCTACATGCTGGAGGAGGAGGGGCTCCTCACCACCGAGCGTGAGGAGATCTACATCCTCAAGGGCAAGGTCTGGCGCATCCACTACTGGATGTTGCGCAAGCGGAAGATCCTCGAGCTTGCCAGGGCCGAGGAGGTCCAGAAGGTGAAGAAGGCCAAGAACGAGTACTCGGTGTACGACGACGTGCCCGACGACCTCTGGAGCCGGGACCGGTAGGCTCACGTGCCCTTTTTTCAGAGCGTAGGAAAGGTTTTAATCCTACTATCCTATCCATGGTTTAGAATTTTCGGTGGGGAAGCATATGACCGGAGCAGAGGAAGGAGGAGGGGCGGCACCGCCCCCAGCGCCAGCGGCACAACCGCCACAGAAGACACCTCAGCAGTTACAGCAGGAGGCGATGATAGCCCAGATGCCAACGGACAGGCCGATGGGTGTGACCCTGCTGGGTATATTGTACTTCGTAAAGGCAGGAATCGCATTCGCATGGATCGCATACCTGTTCTTTTACGGTCTCTTCAATCTAGGGTCTGGAGCCTGGCTTTGTATCATTCCGTACTTCATTCTCGCGATGTTCTACATCATGATCGCGACCATGCTGTACATGATGAAATCCTGGGCATGGATGTGGGCGCTCATATTCGCGGTCCTGGGACTGCTGAACGCGTTCTTCAGCCTGTGGAACACCTCGTACTACGATGACGCTGTTGACATACCAACCTCCTACTACGTCATCCCGGCGATCCAGCTGGTGCTGAACCTCGTGATCATCTTCTACCTTTACAAGGTGAAGGACCAGTTCTCGAACGAGCCCCTTCAGATGCCGGCGCCGCCACCGCAGTGAGTCACTGCGTTCGAGGGCAGGAGAGGTGCGGGGGGAGCAACCCCCCCACCATCCCATTTTTTCACATGGCCAGGGTAACCTTTGGATCGGTCCTGTGAGGGATAAAAAACGTTGGGTCCCCGACAGATGACGTCAGCACCTTTATAAATAGGGTGCGGGATACACGCGTATTCCCATGAACATCTTCGCTTGGATAACGCTGCTCATCTTCATCGTGTACTTCGCTGCCATCTACAGTGCCAGCAAGTCCGGATGGCTCGAGCGCCACAACATGTCACTCGCGATGGGCTTCATAGTGATGTGGAGGACCCAGCGCGGGAAGGAGATGATCGAGAGCCTCGCCGGAAGGGCCACCGAGGCCGACAAGATCCGAGAGCGGATCACCGAGATAGAGTCGGACCTGGAAGAGGAGGACAAGAGCCTCGTGGAGGCCCGGGCCGACGAGGATATGGTCGAGGTCGTGCGGGAGTACCGTGTCAAGGCAGCGAGCCTGCCCGCCCTGGAGGCGGACCTCCGGGAGGCCTCACGGACCGACGACCCCAACGCTGACGCCCTCCAGGAGAGCGTCAACGAGCTCCGGTACGAGCTCAGGTCCCTCGACAAGCGTGTCGATCCGAAGTCCAAGTTCCGGGACATGCTCCGAGAGGGTGACGACGAGGCCGTCAACGAGGAGCTCGAGGAGCTCCTGGAGAGCGCTCAGGTGCGTCAGGGGGACATATCAGAGACCATGTCTTCCCAGAGGATCCAGATCTCCGACATGAAGGAGGAGATAGGCGTCCTCGAGAGGTCCCCCGAGAACGAGAAGCAGATGCGGTCGACCCGACGACGCCAGCGATTCTGGCGCGGCTACGGGACGGTCGCCATCGGCATCGTGGCCGTATTCATGTTCCTGATGTTGGCACTGCTCGTTTGGCAGTCCTTCATCGTCGTCCAGATCCCCCCCGGGGTCATCAAGCCCCAGCAGATGCTCGGCATCCCCGGCGTCAATCCCGTCATACCGCTTTGGTACGGCATCTTCGGCCTGGCAGTTGCCATGCTCGTCCACGAGTTCGCCCACGGCATCCTGACCCGGGCGGGCAGGATGACCGTCAAGTCCCTGGGCCTGCTCTACCTGGTGGTGCCCATCGGTGCCTTCGTGGAACCCGACGAGGAGCAACTGGCCCATGTCGACCGCGGCCGACGCAGCCGCGTGTTCGCCGTGGGTCCGGCCACGAACATCATCGTCGCATTCATGGTGGTCGGTATCTTCGCCTGGGGCTTCATGGACAACCTGGAGCAGGCGGAGGAGGGTGTGGTCCTCAACTACATCATCGACGAGCAGACGGTGGAGCTGGAGGACGGGACCGAGGCGAGGCTCATGACACCCGCATCCACCGCGGGCATGCAACCCTGGTGCACACTGATGGCCATAGAGTCGCTTGAATATCCACCTCTGGGAGCGGACGGTCAGGACCTCTCGGTCATCAAGACGAACCAGGACTTCCTGGATACGATGGGCCGCAGCCAGGGAGGCCAGGATGTCCGGGTCTACTGGTACTGGTCCGACGATTACCATGAGGCCGAGGTCACCCTCTGGAACAAAGGCGATGTGTACGGTGACGATTACGCAGGCCAGGGGTACCTGGGCGCAGGTTCGTACCTGACCTACGAGGTGCCCGCCGGGGAGTACCCCGATGCGCTGGCCCATCCGATGAGCTACGTGGATGACGCCACCAGCTTCCGCAACATGACCTTCCTCTACATCTCGCTGCCCTTCACCAGCCCCTCCCTCCAGCCTCCGCCGCCTGGCGTGACCCAGGCCTTCGAGGTGACCGGGTCGATGGCCGTGCTGGGCGACTCCGTGTTCTGGATAATCGCCAATCTCCTCTACTGGATCTTCTGGCTGAACATCATGGTGGGCATCTTCAACGCACTGCCCGCCATCCCCCTGGACGGGGGCTACATCTTCCGCGACGGCATAAGCTGGATACTGGAGAAGCTCAGGCCCTCCAAGCAGCCCAGCGAGGTGGACATCACAGCCACGAAGGTGACGGTCGCCCTATCGGTGCTGATCCTGTTCCTGATACTGTGGCAGTTCATCGGTCCGTGGGTGGGCGCGGCCGCTGGTCTGTGATCCCCCCATGGCCAGAGGGACGCTGCCGTGGTGCTTTCCGGTTAAGTTTAAGTACTAAATGTTCCATCCCGCCCACAAGGACGGATTCAGCATGATAAAGCCCCTCACCGTACTCAACAATGCCATGGGCTCCCGCGTCATCGTGGAGCTCCGGGGACGGCTCGAGTACAGGGGTGTGCTGGACGGGTACGATCCCCACATGAACCTGGTCCTCAAGGGTGCCGAGGAGCTGCATGACGGCGAGAAGGTCAGGACCCACGAGACCACCGTGCTTCGCGGGGACAGCGTGATTTACATTTCCACCTGAGGAGGCGGACCGCAATGACCAAGGGAACCACTTCAAGAGGCAAGCGCACCAAGAAGACGCACATCAGGTGTCGACGGTGCGGCAGACACTCGTACCACGCCACGAAGGGCGTCTGCGCCCACTGTGGCTACGGCACCTCCTCCAAGATGCGGCAGTACAACTGGGCCAAGGGGCATTAGGGCATGGACCGTCCCCAGGACAAATGTGGTGTCGTCGGCATCTCGTTCGGGCGCAAGCGCTCCGTCGCCCCATTCCTCTACAACGCACTGCGGGCCCTCCAGCATCGCGGCCAGGAATCCTGCGGTATCACGGTCTACGACGGGAAGGAGCTCAC
>JAUVEQ010000055.1 GCA_030594725.1 Methanobacteriota archaeon | reverse complement strand
TCCTGCTGACCCTCGCCTCGACCGCCGGCGCGGCCCAGGCTCCGGGGGATGTGGCGTACAGCCTCTCGGGCGTCTCGGGGGCAGACCCCGCCGAGGCACCGACCCGGCAGGCACCGGCCACCCCCGACAGTGCGCCCTGGTGGGAAAGGACCACCATGGATGCGGACCATGACGGGATGTTCGACATGCTGGATGTGCTGGTCGACGCGGGTTCCCTGGAGCCATTGGACGTGCTGGTGGACCTCGACCACGCACCGACCGACGCCGAGGCTGTCCGGCTTGCAAGCCTCGTGGGTGCCCAGGGATGGGCATTGTTCCCCAACATCCGGATCGTGGGCCTCAGCGCGGTGCCTCCGATGGTCCTCCACAGGCTCCTCGACGCCCCGGGCGTGGTAATGCTGGAGCCCCGGATGGATGCCGTGCCCCTGCAGGACGTGGCCACCCGCGCCATCAAGGCCCGGGAGTCCGGCGAGTACAGTCCCACCACCGCGTGGGAACTGGGATTCACGGGCAACGGGGTCATCATCTCCATCATGGACACGGGCGTCGACGACGCCCACTCGGCCCTCGCTGGCAAGTTCGTGGCCGGTGTGGACTTCACCAAGCCGAACCGCCCCCGCCTGTACCCCCGTGACGGCACCTACAATCCAGACGACCAGGCGGGCCACGGCACCACCTGTGCGGGCATCGCCACGAGCACCGGTTCCCCCGGTGGGGAATACATGGGAGCCGCCCCCGATGCCAACCTCGTGGACCTGCGGATCGGGACCCGCTTCGGCTTCTCCCCCGGTGAACTTCCACAGAACACCTACGACGCGGCGCTGCAGGCCATAGACTGGCTGGCCAGCCACTCCGACACCGCCTGGCCCGGCGGCGCCCAGGGCATCGATATCAACTCCCTCTCCTGGGGAATACCCTTCGATGGGGCCTCCGACGGCTCTGACGGCTACTCCAGGGGCCTGGACCAGGCCGTCCTGGAGGGCATCGTATCCTGTGTGGCCATCGGGAACGAGGGACCCGACAACACGGGCATCACGGGAATGTCCGCGTCCTCGCGCAGCATCATCGTGGGTGCCCTCGACGACCTCAACACCATCGACCGCACGGATGACATCATCGCCTCCTACTCCACCCGCGGCCCCCGCCATGACGACGGGGACGATTATCCCTACGACGAGATGATGCCCCACATCACCGCACCGGGCACGAACATCTACGGCGTGGTGTACGAGAACCGCGGCGATGGTTCGGGCGGCGGTTACGGCGGTCGGGGCTCCGGTACCTCCTACGCCGCTCCCTACGTCGCCGGGATCTCGGCCATCCTCCTGGAGGCCAACCCCTCCCTTACGCCCCTCGTCCTCCGGGAGATACTCATGGCCACCGCGGAACGCCGGGGCGGACCCGAGTATCCCACCCTGGACCCCTTCTGGAACGGTGACTTCGGATGGGGCATGGTCGACACGTACTGGGCCACCTTCGTCGCCCTCGAGATCGAGAACGTGGGCAACATCGACGTGGAACTCCAGGCCTTCGTGACCAACGTCAGCTCGGGTTCGATACTTGAGCCGGAACTCAGGGTCGAGGGTATCGCCTGGGCCAGGGTCGGTGCGGTGGACCACCTGGACTGGAGGATCGATCAGGGACCGTGGAACTCCGTAGAGCTCAGCGAGGCCAACGCCACCTTCGGGATAGACCCCGCGACGGTGGGCGAGGGCGCCCATATCCTCGAGGTGCGGGCGGTCGGCATCAACGGCAAGTATTCCGTGTGGCGACCTGTCGAGATCAACGTTACCCAGTCCGATGTGGACGCCTCCAACGCGGCCTCGATGGCCAGCGGTGTCGGATGGTTCCTCCTCGTGGTGGTCGTGATCGCCGTTGCGGTGTCGTACATCTGGCTGAAGCGAAGGGACCTTGTCTACAGGAGCCTTGACAGGCTGGGCATCGAGCGGGCACCCTGACCCTGTTGGCCGCACCGGATCCGGGACCTCGGAACTCTTTAAATAGAGGGTCTGCTGTGAGGCCGACCATGTGTGCCCACATGACGGAGGACGAGTTCAGCGAGTGGTACAACACCCTCATCGAGAACGCCGAGCTCTCCGACAAGCGCTATCCCGTGAAGGGCATGAACGTATGGACGCCATACGGCTGGCGCATCATGACCAACATCGACGCCGCCATCCGCCGTGAGCTGGACGCCACCGGACACGGCGAGGTCTGCTTCCCGCTCCTGGTCCCGGCCACCGAGTTCGAGAAGGAGGCCCAGCACATCAAGGGCTTCTCCGACGAGGTCTACTGGGTGACCCGCGCCGGGGGCAACGAGCTGGACGTGCCCCTCCTCCTGCGGCCCACCTCCGAGACTGCCATGTATCCAATCTTCAAGCTGTGGATCCGGTCCCACGCCGACCTCCCCCTGAAGACCTACCAGATCGTCAACACCTTCCGTTACGATACCAAGATGACCCGCAGCTTCATCCGTGTGCGGGAGATCCACTTCTTCGAGTCCCACACGTGCCACGTGGACTTCGAGGACGCCGAGAGGCAGATCGCCGAGGACCTGGATATCTGGTCCAAGGTCTCCAAGGACCTGGCCCTGCCCTACATGATCGCCAAGCGGCCAGAGTGGGACAAGTTCCCGGGCGCGTTCTACACCATCGGCTTCGACGTGCTCATGCCCGCTGGCAGGACCATGCAGATGGCCTCCGTCCACCAGTACAAGACCAACTTCGCAGTTCCATACGAGATCACCTACGAGGACGAGAAGGGTGAGCACCAACACGTTCACCAGACCACCTATGGCATGTCCGAACGGCTCGTGGGCGCGATCATCGCTGTACACGGTGACGACAAGGGCATCGTGCTTCCACCAGTGGTGGCTCCCCACCAGGTGGTCGTCGTGCCCATCTACAGGAAGGACGACGCCGACGAGGTGCTGGAGGCAGCACAGCAGCTGTACGAGGAACTGGACGAGGCGGGCATCCGCGTCAAGATGGACGACCGCGACCTGCGTCCCGGCGAGAAGTACTACCACTGGGAGCGGCGGGGGGTGCCCCTGCGTCTGGAACTGGGCCCCAAGGACATGAAGCACGGGCAGGTCACCGTGGCCATCCGTGACCTCGGAGAGAAGACCGCCGTTCGCCGCGAGGAGATCGTGGGCCGGGTCGAGGAGATGCTGGCCGAGATGCAGTGGAGAATGCTGGACAGGGCCGAGAAGGACATGCGGGAGCGTATCACCGACCTTCCCGACATCCCGTACGGCTTCGACCTGGAGGACGTGGGCCGGGTGGGCTGGTGCGGAGAGGAGGATTGCGCGACCCAGATGGAGGTCAATCTCGAGGTCGTGTTCCTTGGCGAGGACATGGACATGAAGGGGCCGCCCATCGAGAGGTGCACCACCTGCGGTGGGACGGCAAAGATGACGGCCTACGTGTCCAAGACCTACTGAAGAACCTGCTGAAAATGGGTTCGCGACCCGAGGAAGAGGATATCGGGGACTAGGCGTGGGTCTCCTCGGTCTCCCGTATGGAGTAGAGGATGGTACCCGTGAGGCCAAGGCCAACGCAGATGATCGTGATGCTGTACACGGCCAGGTCGTTCCAGGTGCCGTACATCGCCCCGAATATGAAGTAGAAGGCGAGGCCGAAGGCGAAAAGGAGCATGTAGAATACCCTGGGTATGAAAAGGGGCATCTCCATTACCTTCTCTTCCTGGACCATGCGAGCTCCGCATGGACTAATGGGAAATAAACCTTTTGGGATGGCCAAACCCCGGTTCAGCGCAGTGGGCGGTTCCTGAGCCACTCCAGGTCGGACTCGTACAGCTGACGGATGTCATCGAGGCCGTACATTATCATGGCGATGCGCTCCAGGCCCTGTCCCCAGGCCAGGACCGGGTCGTGCACGTCGAAGGGAGCGGTGACCTCCGGCCGGAACACTCCCGAACCTCCCATCTCCAGCCACTTGTCGTTGAGCAGCACCTCCACCTCCATCGATGGCTCTGTGTAGGGGAAGTAACCGGGCCTGATGCGTATGTCATCGAAGCCCAACCGCTGATAGAACTCCCTCATCACCCCGACCAGCATGGCGAAGGAGGCACCTGGTTCCATCACGATCCCCTCCACCTGGTGGAACTCGGCCAGGTGGGAGTAGTCGATGGCCTCGTGGCGGAACACCCTTCCCAGGGAGAATATCTTGCAGGGTTCCTTGGGATGCTCTGCAAGGTACTGGATGGTCAACGTCGTGGTGTGGGTCCGCAGGAGCGGCCTCTTGATCTCCTCCATCGAGAACTCGCCACCCCAGCCCCGGGAGCCCGTCTCCCAGCCGTCCTCGTGGGTCCTGCGCACCCTATCGATGGTCTCGGGATCGACGTCAAGGTCGTACCCTCCCTCCAGGTACAGCGTGTCCTGAAGGTCCCTGGCAGGGTGGTCCTGGGGCACGAAGAGGGCGTCCATGTTCCAGAACGCGGACTGCACGTAATCGCCCACGATCTCGGTGAAGCCCATCTGCTTGAAGACCCGGCGTACCTTCTCCAGGGTATCCCGGACAGGGTGAGGCCTGCCACCGTGGAGGGCCGGTGCGTACGCATGCACGTCGTAGGGCCGCATCTCCACCTCCCGCCACCTGCCGGAACGCAGCATCTGGGGGGTCAGTTGGGCCACCTCCTCCCTCATCTCGATACCGCGGGAGAGGGCCTCCTTGCCCGTGTCCGTCAGGGTCAGGGTCCGGTGCACCTCCTCGCGGACCCGGACCACCTCCTTGCGTTCCTTCAGCATCTTCCAGATCTCGGGGTCCAGCTCCTCCTCGGGGACCCCCTTCCGTCCAGCCTCCACCAGGCGGGCGATCATCTCCTCGTCGGGGGTCGTGTCATCGGACATCTCCTCCCCGGCGGTGGTGATCTCCAGCACCGTCTGGTCCTCGGTGCGGCGGATCTCGGCCCATCCCCTGCGCTTCAGCCAGCCCAGGGCGATCGAGGCCTCCTTCTTCTCCATGCCCGCCTCCGGGCCCAGATCCCCCATGCCAAGCATTCCTGTGCGGGACAGGACCACCAGGGCCCTGCGTTCAGGCAACCCGCGCTCCACCACACCGGCGGCCTCTGGACCGGGTACGGCGTACCTGTCGACACGTTCTCCGATGGTTACCAGGCCCTTGCTGGCGAGCCACGAGGCGGAGTTCATAACCTCCACGAGCTCCCGAAATTCCGCCTGCTCACAGATGGTGTCGACCTCGGCGCCGTCCAGCTCCCGCAGTGCCAGTAGCACCCTGCGCTCGCCCGCGCTCAACTTGTCGATCAACGCATCCAGCTCGTCCACCAGCTCACCACCAGGTCCCATTGGGCCGATTGCCACCGATTGTATTAATAATTGCCCTCGGCCCTCACGGGACCAGGCGTTGACGGTCCCGGGGATACAGCACGGTCTCGCGGATGTTGGGCAGGCCCAGCAGCATCTGGAGCAGCCGCTCGATGCCGTATCCGAAGCCACCATGGGGTGGCATGCCGTAGCGGAACGCCTTGAGGTAGAACTCGAAGTCGGCTGGCCGCAGGCCACCCTCCTCCATCTGGGCGGTCACAACGTCCAGGCGGTGTTCCCGCTTGCCGCCGCTGGCGATCTCCAGACCCCGCACGCCCATGTCGAAGTAGCCCGTGAGCTCGGGCCTGTCCTCGTGGCGGTGGGCATAGAAGGTGCCGACCTTGTATCGGGTGGGGAAGTCTGTGATGAAGTAGAAGTCCTCGCCCCATCGCTGGTGGACCAGTTGACCCAGGGCCTTCTCGTGCTCGGTGCCCATCTCGTCGTCCTCGGGCACGTCGACGCCATCGCCCCGGAGCATGTCGATGCACTCGTCGTAGGGGATCCGGCGGAAGGGTTGCGGGGGCACGTCCAGGCGTACTATGAGCTGGTCCAGCAGCTCCTGGCCCCCCTCGATCATGTAGCGGATGCCGTCGACGGTCATCCGCTCCACGGTGGCCATGACGTCCTCGGAGGTGCTCACGTAGGCCTGCTCCACGTCCAGTGAGGTGAACTCGGCCAGGTGGCGGGATGTGTCGGAGGGCTCTGCACGGAACGCTGGGGCCACCTCGAACACGCGGTCCAGCCCGGTCGCCATGAGGTGCTGCTTGTAGAGCTGTGGGCTCTGGGCCAGGTAGGCTGGCTTGCCGAAGTAGTCCAGCTTGAACAGTGTGGCGCCACCCTCGGCCCCGGCGGACACGATCTTCGGGGTCGCCACCTCGACGAAGCCCTGGTCCACAAGGCTCCGTCTCAGGCCCTCTGTGAGTATGGACCGGAGGCGGAATATCGCCGCCACCTCGGGCTTGCGGATGTCCATGAAGCGGTTGTCAAGGCGGGTGTCCAGATCGGCGCCCACCTTGTCCACGACTCCCAGGGGAAGGGGTACCTCCGCCCGCGACAGAAGCTCCCAGGAGCTGGGTAGCACCTCGAAACCCGCCTTGGCCTGGTCGTTCTCCTGGACGGTGCCCGTCACCGTGATCACGCTCTCCCTCGGCAGTTCCACCAGTTCCCGGAATCCTTCGGGGCCCATCTCCTTCTTTATGGCCGTCACCTGCAGCACGCCACCACGGTCGCGTAGCTGGAGGAAGGCGATGCCGCCCAGATTACGCACGTCCTGCAGCCAGCCGGCCACGGTCAGATCCGTGCCGAAGTCCTCGGGGGTGATCTCTGAGGAGTACCTCTCTCGAAGGGGCTTGTCGTCTTCCATGCTAACGCCGGGCACAGAAAAGGATGGCCTGTTCAAAAAGCTTCGCATGGCCAACGGGGGGTCCCTGTCCCAGGGATCCCGGGCCGGGAAATCCAGATGGCCCCTGGCCATGGCTACGACGCAACATTGATATAGTCGATTGAACATTTGAGCAATTGTTCAAGTGTTGACGGAGGTAGTCTGTATGCCCGATGACAAGAGCTACACGTGCCAGGTCCGTGCCCTCCACGAGGACGCCGTCGAGGTCGCCCGGTCCTCTTCCCTGCCCGACGATGAGGTGTTCGAGCTGGCACGCCTGTTCAAGGTGCTGGGCGACCCCACGCGGACCCGCATCCTTCGAGCCCTGCGGTCCGGCGAGCTGTGCGTCTGCGACATAAGCCACGTGCTCGGGATGTCCATCTCCTCGGTGTCGCATCAGCTGAGGGTCCTGCGAGAGCACAACCTGGTCAAGGCACGACGGGAGGGCAAGATCGTGTTCTACACCCTGGCCGACCCCCACGTCCTGGACCTCCACGAGACGGCGCTAGAGCACGTTAGGGAGTGATCCTTTGACGGAGGACGGGACGCCGACGCTGCACGAGTTCTGCATACGCGGCCTGCATTGCAGCGACTGCGCCTCCACCGTCAAGAACGGCCTCGAGAGGAAGAATGGCGTCTCCGCCGCCGATGTCAACCTGGGCAGCGGCAAGGTCTGCGTGACCTACGATCCCTCTACTATAGACCCCACGACCATCGAGAGGGAGGTCCGCAAGATGGGCTACGCCGTGGACACGGGCGAAATGGAGGGGGAGGTGGAGGTCCTCCGGAGCCGCGAGTTCTACGCGACCGTGGCGGCGGGCGTGCTGCTGTTCCTCGGCCTCCTTCTGGAGCACGGGTTGACGGACCATCATGTGGTGACGGTCGGCGGTGTGGAGGTCTTCACATACCACCTGGTCTACCTTGCATCCATGGTCTTCGGTGGCGCCTACATCCTCCGTAGCGCGGTCCGCGCCATGATGACCTTCACCTTCACGGCCTCGGGTCTCATGATCATCGCTGCCATCGGCGCCACCGCCATCGGCGAGATGGCCGAGGGTGCGGCCGTCCTCTTCCTCTACTCCCTGGCCGAGCTCCTGGAGAGCTGGTCCGCCGAACGGAGCCGCCGGTCGATGCGGGCCCTCGTGGAGCTGGCACCGAAGCGGGTAAGGGTGCTCCGCGGGGATGCCGAGGTGGAGATCCAGGTCGAGGAGGTGGAGCCCGGCGATGTGGCCATCATCCGGCCCGGGGACCGCATCCCCGTGGACGGGACCGTGGTCAGCGGGGCCTCCTCCGTCAACGAGGCCACCATCACTGGCGAGGCGGCCCCGGTGTCAAAGGCCATCGGGTCCCCGGTCTACGCCGGCACCATGAACGTGGACGGGGCCATGGAGGTCGAGGTCACCGCCCACGCCCACGACACCACCCTCAACCGCATCATCTCCATGGTGGAGGAGGCGGAGGAGCGGAAGGCGCCCGTGGAGCGGTTCATCGACAAGTTCGCCAAGTACTACACCCCCGTGGTGCTCCTGAGCGCGTTGCTCATCGCCACCGTGCCGCCCCTTGTCCTCGGGGCCGATGGCGAGGACTGGTTCTACAGGGCCCTCATGCTGCTCGTCATCGCCTGCCCGTGCGCCCTGGCGATCTCGGTGCCGATCGCCGTCGTCTCGGCGGTGTCCTCCGGAGCCAAGCAGGGCATCCTCTTCAAGGGTGGTGCGTTCCTCGAGCAGATGTCCGAGGTGGACGTGGTGGCCTTCGACAAGACGGGCACCCTGACCACCGGCGATCCCAAGCTCGTCCAGGTGCTACCGATGAACGGCTGGAGCCGGAACGAACTGCTGGCCCTGGCGGCCGGGGTCGAGGAGGGCTCCGAGCATCATCTGGCCGTCGCCGTTCTCCAGGGTGCCGAGGGAAGTGGTGTCGAGCCCCTTGCAGTGGAGGACTTCAAGGCCCTGCCCGGAAAGGGGGTCCAGGCCACCAGGAGCGATACGGGGCGCAGCGTGGCCCTGGGCAATCCCAGCTGGGCCAGGGACCGTGGCCTTGACCTGGACGAGGATGCCATCGCTTCCCTGGCCGCCGAGGGAGGGACCGTCGTCGTGGTGAGCCAGGACGAAGATGTCGTGGGCCTCCTGGCCTTCTCCGATACCCTCCGGCCCCTGGCTCGCGAGTCGATAGCCGCGATCGACGACATGGGCGTCATGTTGCTCTCCGGGGATTCCAAGGCCGCGGCGAAGGCGGTCGCGGGAGAGGTGGGTATCACGGACGTCTACGCGCCCCTGCTTCCCGAGGAGAAGGTCGATATCATCCGATTGCTGCGCGCCGACGGTCACAAGGTGGCCATGGTGGGGGATGGTGTCAACGACGCGCCGTCCCTGGCCGAGGCCGACGTGGGCATCGCCATGGGAGCCATCGGCAGCGATGTTGCGATGGAGACGGCCGATGTGGTCCTGCTCAGGGACGACATCAGCTTGGTTCCCGTGGCCAGGCGACTCTCCAAGAGGGCGATGCGCGTGATCCGTCAGAACATCACCCTGGCCATCTCGATCAAGATCGCCATCGCGGTCCTGGTGTTCATGGGCCTTGCCACCCTCTGGATGGCCGTTGCCATCGGTGACATGGGAGCCTCCCTGGTGGTGATCCTCAACGCGTTGCGGTTGGGGATCGGAGGCCGGTCCGAGGACCATCACGAAGCTCCGGCGCAACGGGCACCGCCCGTCGTCACCGACGTGCTGCCGGAGGGTTGAGGCTAGGCCCATCGGCCGTTCCCGCAGGCCACCAAGCTCACATTGTCGCTGGCCCCGGTCCGTCGGGTCATCGGCAACTCGTGCTCGCCGATGGTATCGTCGGGTCGTGGGTCCTCGAATATCCTGTTCCAGAACATCACTCACACCTCCTTTCTCTCTCTTTCTCTTCAAGCCCAAGGCTGGTCCTTGTATCTCTTTGATGGGATCCGGGGGCCTGGTCCTACTTCTTACCCATGAGGTTCATGATCTTGCCGGGGGCGCCGACCTCCTTCATCATCTGGCGAAGGCTGACCGTTGAACTGTACTTCTCTGCAAGGCGGGCGGCGGCCTCAGGGTCCATGCCTCCGTCCTCCAGCTGTTGGCGGAAGGCCTTCTCAGCGCGCTGGGCCTGTTTCTTGACCTTCAGGTATCGCCAGCTGATCTTGAGGAGCATCTTCGGGGACTTGTACAGAAAGACCCCCAGGAGCTTGGGGAGCTCCTCGCGCCTAGGCATTCCCTGGCCTCCGTGCCTAGTCGATCTTGATATTGAACTTGCCGCCATTTCCCTCGCCATGGCCACGGTTGATGGCTCCACCTATCGCCGACATCGGTGAGAGTGAGCTCATGTACTTCTCCGTCAGTTCGAAGGCCTGGTCGGTTTCCATCCCCGCGTCCACGAGGGTCTTGTAGAAGGTAGCGATCGCCTCGCCGTACTTCACTGCGTTCTCCTTGCTGTAGAGGATATCGCTGAGCGCCTCGAGGAGCTCAGGCACCTTTTCGGTCACAACCTCGAGGATCTCCTTGATGTCCTCGGGGCTCATGTCCGGTCCACGATGTTCGTCGTGCATGTTATTCACCTTGTCCCTTCCTTGCGTGACCAGGGTTATTATGGGTGGTGACCAGAAGTGGTCACGACTACCGACGGAGGCCGAGGAGGCGGAACCAACGGTCCGACACGTCCTCCGAGATGCAGTACTGGGTCACCCCGTTGGGTCCCTCCTGGGTGACCACGATGCCGTCCTCGACCATGGTCTGGAGGCGCTCTCGGACGATGGTCCGGGAGGCGGAACCGCGCCGGTCCCGGAGGCGGTCGGTTATCTCGGTCACGTTGAGGTTGCTGTCCTCGAAGAGGACCTTGACTATCTCGATGGCGATGGGGTCCTTGAGCTCGGGCAGCACGGCCTCGGGAGAGATCGAACCCTTCTTGTTGTAGAGCTCCAGGAGACGGAAGTAGTTCCCCGCGATGTGGTTCATGCCCTCCAGCTGGGACATCACATCGCTGAGGGGTCGG
>JAUVEQ010000005.1 GCA_030594725.1 Methanobacteriota archaeon | reverse complement strand
CGTCGTGAGTGACGGGATGGCCTCCGCACAGCACACGATGGAGGTCGCGGTCGAGGGTTCGGGGTCCGTGCCGACCCTTCTCCTCCTGCTCGCAGGCGTCGTCATGGTGGCCGTCGTGGCCGCCGTTCTCATGACGAGAAGGTGATGGACCGAGGCCCGCTGTGGCCCTCCCGTCATCCCATGACCCTCTTCTCCAGCTGGGCGTAGGCCTCGTCGTCGAGACCGACCAGGGGGAAGAAAACGACCGGGTCCCTGTTCCTGTCGAGCGGTAGGTCCGGTACCTCGGGTCCCCTGACCCCTGACACCACGGCCATGGACCTGGACCTGCCCATCTCCCTGTACAGGACCGGCCAGTCCCAGTCCTCGATGGGAAGTGTCCGGACCTGTAGTAGGGGGTCCCACTGGAGCAGGGCATTCGCCAGATCGCACGCTGCCTCGTCCTCCTCGGGCACAAGGGGAACGGCGGCGCAACCGCGACGCATGAGCAACCATCCCGCGACCACGTCGGTCCGTTCCCGTATGGGGACGAGGACCTTGCCCTGGCTCCCGGGCGGCAGGCCTCCCACTCCGGGCACCCGCTGGTGATAGATGTACGCCACGGGACCGCGGACCTCCACCTCCACCACCCCGTCGGGGTTCGAGAGGTTCACGGTGAGGTCGCCGGAGAAGGCCTTCCAGACGGCGGAGCCCGCCTCCTTGGCCAGCTCCATGCTGGTGAAGGTGTGGCTCCCCGTCCGCCGGGCCCGGATGGCGAAGGACGTCCCTGGCTCGAGCACGTGCCTCGAGTAGGCCGCCACTTCCCTGGCCAGGTCGTCCATGGACACCACCTCGACACGGGTGGCCTGGGACACCGAGACCACACCGAAGACCCGTGCCAACCGCTTGGTGGCGTTGGGCAGGTCGGAGCTGTACACAAAGAGGTGCCCTCCGTCGTCCTCGATCACGCAGTCCAGGTCGTACGCCTGGAACGCATCGATGATGAAATCCTTCAGCTTGGCCGTGAAGCGGGCCCTGACCCTGCGTGACTTCAGTGCCAGCTCGCCGTACCGGACGAGGATGCAGTCATGATGGGGACCATCCGTGGACGTCACGCTGACCCCGTAGGCCCCGGGCCGTAAAAAGGTTGTGCCCGCGTCGGGGTTTGGGCCCACATCCGGTGGTGGACGCCAAGGTCGATCCAGGGAGTAACCCAAGGACGCTCTCAGCCCCGTGACTCCCCGGACACCGAGAGTATACGGTTAGGCTGTTCCCTTCCGGGCCTGACCCGTTCCCCGTATCGAAGGAGAGAGGCCCGCCCTCCGGCTGGCCCCTTGACCACCTTCGGCCCCGAGGACGTTGCTTCATAGGTTGTCCAAGGCTCCAAGGACCTCCTGGATGCGCCGCCCACCGGCATTCGCACGACCATATAGACGATTTGACCTCCCGAAGGAGAGGGTACGCCTAGTTCCCCGTGCTAGTGAGTTTGCCCCCCCGACGCGGGGGGTCAGTGGACTCAGCGGGATTTGAACCCGCGGCCTCAGCCTTGCGAAGGCTGCGATCTTCCAGGCTGATCTATGAGCCCATGGTGCAGGCCCGTTAAGGCTAGAGGCTGTATTTAACCATTCTGTCACAATGGTTGACGCGAGTGAGGGATGCCAGCACGATTCAGGCGAGGGCCTCTGCCCTCTCCTTTAGGGCCGCGTTCATCCCGGCGAATCCCATGAGGGTGTCGTCCCCTATCGACCGGAGTATCAGGCCGGACAACACGCCCTTGAACTCCTCCCTTTGGACGAACCTGGTCTGGCCATGTGGCAACTCGTCCATCTCGAAGATGTGCTCGCCGTCGAAGAGGCCGGGCACACCAAGGTGGCCGAGCCAACGGAGCTCCCTTCCGTGATCGACCTTCACCAGCCTGGGCTTGAAGGTCATACCCCTTCCCTCGGGCGGCTTCAAGCGAACGCGTATCTTCTCGCCAGCCTCCAGCTTCCCCGAGATCTCGGTTATGAACGGGTTCCATTCCGGCATCTCCTCCCAGTCGGCCAGGACCTCCCACACCCTCTCGGGCGGGGCATCGATCAGGATCTCCGTCCGCAGTTCCCTTGCCATGTATGAGCCCTCCTAGGGACGGAGTGGATACCCTCACTATTAGGAATGGTCCCGAAATCGGGTATCTACTCATTGTTGGAGCAATCTATAGGTCCTGCCGGATGGGCATCCTACGAGGCGGTGACCTTCCGTGAGAGGTCGACGATCCTGTTCACCGAGCGGATTGACACGAATAAGGCCAGCGCCATCAGGATCAAGGTGAGGTGGTAATCCTCGACAAAGGCGACCAGGGTTGGGTCGTGGATAAGACCGTAGAAGACGCCAAAGTAGACTAGGAACAAGAAGTTCATGAGTATGACCGAGACGATCCATAGGGCGTTCCATGCCTTGAACCTAATTTCGGCCTCGCCGAAGTCAACGGTCACATCCTCATGGTGATGGAGATTGATGGCGTCTATCCTCCGAGTGATCTGGTCAAGGACCTCGTCCTCACCGTGCCCCTTTGGTCCCATCTCTATGAAGGAGATGATCCTGACCCGGTTGGGTCTTATTCTGAAGCGCCTGACCACGTTGACCTTTGACTCCATCCCCTTCATATCATATGATCGGTGGATGTCCCAGTCACGTTTGGAGTCCCACCTCAATCGCCCGGGCTCCGTAGGTACGAGCTCCACTCCTCCCTCTCTGCATGCCCGTCTGAGCAAAGCGTCCAGGCCGGAAGGTCTCATGGAGAAACGCTTGTAGATCACCCCGACCGAGGGATTAGACCTGATACGGTTGATGAAGAACAGGGCCACCAGGAATCCCAATAAGAGGAGGATCGAAGCGAAGAGCATCCATCTGTCCTCCCACGACCCGGAGTACTTCGCGAACACGATGAAGAGCAACCCCGAGAAGAATCCCATGAAGACAGCCGACACCGTCAACCACGCGATCCTCCACCGGGCCTTCTCGGCGTCGACGGTCCAATCCTTGCCCCTCCAGATGTAACGGGTCCTACCCCCCGAGAGAATGTTCGGCCCACCACCGTTGCCCATTGGTATACCCCATGGGGGTCGGTCGAGGTCGAAATGCCCCACCTTGCCCCAACGATATCAATTTTATCGCATCTCCTCATATAGATTCCGATATGATCAGTCACATTGTATCGATACTGCTATGGTAAATAGCTCAACGCAACAGCCGGATGTAGATCGCGATGGGGTTGCCCGGCGCCATGCCCGGGTAGGGGTCGATGGTCTCCAGGTGCTTGAAGCCCATGGCATCGTAGAAGGCCCGGGTGGCCTCGTAGGGTTCGTATTCCACGGTGTCCGCCAGGGTGTGGACCATGAGGATGGAGGCGCCATCGGAAGCCAGGTCCTCGGCGGCCTTGGTCAACAGCGCGGTGCCGATCCCCCGCCTCCACAGGTCGTTGCGCACGCCCATCCAGGAGACGTCGCCCACGTCGGGGTTCCTGCGAAGGATCGCGAGGAAACCCACCACCTGCCCGTCGCCCTCCTCCGCGATGTAGAGGTCGTGTTCCAGAAGGTCGACGGGCATCTGCTCCATCGCGATATCGTTGAAGTGGGTCCGCAGGCCACGGGCTATGTCCAAGCAAGGGTCGACATGGCCATGGCTCCCGTTGATTATCTCCAGCGTCACCTTATCGGACCTCAGGCGGGGAAGTCGCAGTAATCCATCAGGGTCTTGTCCAGCTGCTCGGTGGTCGTGTAGACCGCATCAGGGATCATGTTCCTGGTCCTGTTGATCGCCGCTTCGCTGCCATCAACGTATACCAGTGGTATCTCCCGCGTTCCCTTTATCTCCTTCAGGGAGTGCCCCGTCTCACGTCCATGGGACGGAAGCCTGGTGAGGTATATCACCACTACGTCCGGAGGGTCGGCCATGATGCGCTGCTCGGCCTTGTCGCCGTCGTCCGATTCCCATTCGACGGTCCAGCCCATGTTGCGGATCTCGTGCGCCAGGACCTCGGCCTCGGCCTCCCTCCAATGTACAAGGAAAATCTTACCTTTCACGAATTTACGTTCCCCCGGGTAAGAATACAGGAGTTTAACGGTTATTAAACATTATGGTCATTTTATTTGGCCAGCCAGTACTGCGAAAATAGTAAGTACGGCAAGGTGGTTAACCGAAATCCCCGCCGGGAGGTTGGTACCATCACCGGAAAACCCGTCATCGTCAGTGCCGCTAGGACCCCGATAGGTCGTTTCGGTGGTAGTCTGGTCCAGTTCACCGCGCCGCAGCTCGGGGCCATTGCCCTCAAGGAGGCGGTGGCCAGGGCCGGTATAGACGGCGAGATCGTGGACGAGGTCATCTTCGGCAACGTTCTCAAGGCAGGCCTGGGCCAGAACCCGGCCCGGCAGGCCGCGATCAACGGTGGGCTCCCGGTCACGGTTGGAGCCTTCACGATCGAGAAGGTCTGCGGTTCGGGCATGAAGTCCATAATGCTTGCCGGGCAGGCCATCCGTGCCGGGGACGCGGACTGCATCGTGGCCGGCGGTATGGAGAGCATGTCCAACGCGCCGTACCTGCTCTCCAAGGCCCGCTTCGGATACCGGCTGTTCGACGGAGAGGTCAAGGACGAGATGGTCATGGATGGCCTGTGGGACGCGTACGGGGACTTCCACATGGGTCACACCGGGGACTGGGTCGCGAAGAGGTACGACATATCCCGGGAGGACCAGGACCGGTTCGCCCTCTCGTCCCACCAGAAGGCCGTAAAGGCCATCGACGAGGGTATCTTCCGATCGGAGATCGTGCCGATCGAGATCCCCCAGAGGAAGGGGGACCCCATCCTCATGGATACGGACGAGGGACCGCGACGTGACACCAGCTACGAGAAGCTGGCGCGGATGAAGCCCTACTTCAACGAGGACGGGACCGTCACCGCCGGCAACGCCAGCGCCATCAACGACGTGGCCGCCGCCGTCGTCGTGATGTCGGAGGAGAAGGCCAACGAGCTGGGGATCAAGCCCCTGGTCCGCATCGTTGACCAGCAATGGTCCGGCGTCGAGCCCATCGCCGCCATGACCGGCCCCATCGAGGCCATACGAACGATACTGGAGCGGCAGGACCTCACCATCGACGACATCGATCTGTTCGAGGAGAACGAGGCCTTCGCATCCCAGACTCTGGCCATCTGCAAGGAGTTCGGCATACCCCTGGAGAAGACCAACGTCCACGGGGGCGCCGTCGCCCTGGGACATCCCATCGGCGCCAGCGGCACCCGCATCGTCGTCACACTCATCAATGCCATGCAGCGTTACGGGAAGCGACGCGGACTCGCCGTGTTATGCATCGGCGGCGGCAACGGCACCGCCATGCTGCTGGAGCGGGAAGAGGACTGGTGAAGGAGGTAATGGTCATGGATATCAAGATTTTCGGGGTCATCGGCGCCGGTCAGATGGGCGCGGGGATAGCCCAGGTGGCTGCCCAGACCGGTTACCGCGTGATCATGCGCGACATCGAGCAGCGCTTCGTGGACGGCGGCTTTGCCACCATCGGGAAGAACCTGGACCGTCAGGTGGCCAAGGGTCGAATGACCCAAGAGGACGCCGACGCGGTACTGGGACGCATAGAGGGCACCGTCGACATGGCTCCCCTTGCGGAGGCGGACTTCGTGGTGGAGGCCGCCATCGAGAGGAAGGACCTCAAGGAGCAGATCTTCCGCGACCTGGACGAGCTCACCCGCCCGGAGACCATACTGGCGACCAACACCTCGTCCATATCGATCACCGAGATCGCAGCTGCCACCAAGCGGCCCGACAAGGTCATCGGCATGCACTTCATGAACCCGGTGCCGGTGATGAAGCTGGTCGAGATCATCCGCGGGCTGGCCACGTCGGACGAGACCTACCGCGCCACCCACGAGATGGCCGAGGCCATGGGCAAGGTCCCGGCCGAGGTCAACGACTTCCCGGGCTTCGTCAGCAACCGGTTGCTGCTGCCCATGATAAACGAGGCCATCTTCTGCGTGATGGAGGGCGTGGGTACCAAGGAGTCCATCGACACCGTGATGAAGCTGGGGATGAACCATCCCCTCGGACCCCTCGAACTGGCGGACCTCATCGGCCTGGACACCTGCCTGGCCATCATGGAGGTGCTCCACGAGGGACTCGGCGACGCCAAGTACCGGCCCTGCCCGTTGCTCAAGAAGATGGTGGCCGCGGGTCATCTGGGCCGCAAGACCGGCCGGGGTTTCTACGAGTACAGCTGAGCCCGAACTCACTCTTACCGTATCACGCTCAGGGGGCGGTGAACGCCTCCAGGAGGAAGGAGCATGTCGAAAGAAAGGAAGATACGTGTCATCGTGGCCAAGCCAGGCCTTGACGGACACGATCGAGGCGCCAAGGTAGTGGCGCGGGCCCTGAGGGACGCTGGCATGGAGGTCATCTACACCGGCCTCCGTCAGACCCCCGAGCAGGTGGTGGAGGCCGCCGTCCAGGAGGACGTGGACGTGATAGGCCTCTCCATCCTGTCGGGCGCCCACACCTACCTCGTGCCTCGCATCGTCGAGCTCCTCAAGGAAGCTGGCATGGACGATGTGCTGGTTACCGTTGGCGGCATCATCCCCGAGGATGACATCCCCATGCTGAACGAGCACGGGGTCGAGGGCATCTTCGGGCCCGGTACGCCGACGGACGAGATCGTGGACTACATCAGGGAGAACGCCCCCACCAAGGCCGCATGAGGCCTTGGTAAGAAGGAAGACGGCGGTCGACGGATGCACGAGCTGGTGGAGAGGCTGCTGAAGGGGGACAAGCGGGCGGCTGCCCGGTTGGTCACCCTGGTGGACGACCAGGACCCGATCGCAGCGGAGCTGATGAAGCAGATCCATCCCCACACCGGCAAGGCCCACATCGTGGGAATAACCGGACCCCCTGGGTCCGGTAAATCCACCCTGGTGTCCAAGCTCGCCCTGGAGTACAGGGAACGGGACATGAGGGTGGGCATAATCGCCGTGGACCCCACTTCCCCCTTCACCGGCGGCGCCATACTCGGCGACCGCATCCGCATGTCCGATGTGGTGCTGGACCCGGGCGTGTTCATACGGAGCCTCTCGACCAGGGGCGCCCTGGGCGGCCTTTCCCGGGCCACCTTCGACGCCGCGATGATCCTGGACGCGTACGGCTGCGACGTCGTGATGATAGAGACCGTGGGGGCCGGGCAGAGCGAGGTCGACATCGTACGCGTGGCCCACACGACCGCCGTCATCAACGTACCGGGAAGCGGCGACGACATTCAGGCCATCAAGGCCGGCATCCTGGAGATCGGTGACGTGTTCATCGTCAACAAGGCGGACCGGCCGGGCGTGGAACGTATCGTGGGCGAGCTGGAGGCCATGCTGGCCCTCGACAAGGACTGGAGGCACGCCGACGAGGACGAAGAGGGGTACTGGAAGCGCCCTATCCTGGAGACCGTGGCCCGGGACGGCGACGGCATCGGAGAGGTGGTGAGCAGTTTCGAGTCCCACAGGGAGTTCCTGGACAGGACGGGCACCCGCAAGGCGGTGGAGGAGCAGCGCTTCGAGAGCATCATCCGCGAGATGCTGGGAGACCTCGTCATAGACCTGATGGAGAGGGCTGTGTCGAGGGAGGAGCTGGAGGTCATCGTGGCCGATGTCGCCGCCCGCAGGATCGACAAGATGGAGGCGGTGGAGCGTCTCATGGACCGCATAATGGACCAGAGGGGCACCGGCTGACCGTTCGCGAGGTATCATGATCACAAGGAGGTAATCGATTGACGGATCTGGAACGTGTGCGCGAGGAGAAGCGCAGGTGGGAACGAGAGACCCTCGGCAAGGCCCTGGAGAGGTCGCCGGAGCGGTACGATGAGTTCATCACCACGTCGTCGGACGTGATAGGGAGGCTTTACACTCCAGACGACCTGAAGGACTGGGAATACATGTCCAAGCTGGGGTTCCCAGGGGAGTACCCCATGACCCGGGGCGTCTACCCCAGCATGCACAGGGGCCGCCTGTGGACCATGAGGCAGTTCGCGGGCTTCGGAACCGCCGAGGAGACCAACGAGCGGTTCAAGTACCTGCTGGCCCACGGTGAGACCGGCCTCTCGACGGCCTTCGACTTCCCCACCCTGTACGGGTACGACACCGACGATACCGAGGCCCAGGGCGAGTTCGGCAAGTGCGGCGTGGCCATCTCCTCGCTCCGGGACATGGAGATCCTGTTCGACGGCATCGACGTCAGCAAGGTGACCACCTCGATGACGATCAACGGCCCGGCGAGCATCGTGTGGGCCTTCTATCTCAGCAACGGCCTCCGCAGGGGAGTGCCCCTGGACCGCATGGGAGGCACGATCCAGAACGACGTGCTCAAGGAGTACATCGCCCAGCACTCCTTCATCTTCCCTCCGGAACCCTCCATGAGGCTCATCGTTGACACCTTCGAGTACGGCTCCCAGCACGTGCCCAGGTGGAACACCATCTCCATCTCCGGCTACCACATCCGCGAGGCGGGCTCCACCGCCATCCAGGAACTCGCGTTCACCCTGGCCGACGGCCTCGAGTACGCCAGGTGGGCCGTGGACCGGGGCCTCGACATCGACAAGGTGGCGCCCAGGTTCAGCTTCTTCTTCAACGCCCATAACGACCTGTTCGAGGAGATAGCCAAGTACAGGGCGGCGCGGCGCATCTGGGCCCACGAGATGAAGGAGACCTTCGGTGCGAAGGACCCCAGGAGCCTGCTGATGCGCTTCCACACCCAGACCGCGGGATGCTCACTCACCGCCGAGCAGCCCGAGAACAACATCGTCCGGGTGACCATACAGGCCCTGGCAGCCATCCTCGGCGGTACCCAGTCCCTGCACACCAACTCCATGGACGAGGCCCTGGCATTGCCATCGGAGAAGGCGGTGCGCATCGCCCTCCGTACCCAGCAGATCCTGGCCCACGAGTCGGGAGTGACGGGCACCATCGACCCGCTGGCGGGCAGCTACTTCGTGGAGTGGATGACGGACCACATGGAGGAGGAGACCCGGAAGTACTTCGATCGCATCGATGCCATGGGCGGCGTCCTGGGGGCCCTGTCAAAGGGCTTCTACCACAGGGAGATAGCCGACGCCGCGTACCGCTACCAGCGGGAGACGGACGACCAGCGACGGATAATCGTGGGTCTCAACAAGTACGGTACCGAGCACGAACCCATACCCCTCCTGCGGATGGACCCCGAGGGCGAGGCCCGGCAGTTCGCCCGGCTCAAGCGCATCCGCAGCGAGAGGGACCACGGCAAGTGGGAGAAGGCGCTTGACGGCCTGCGGAAGGCCGCCGAGGGCGACGAGAACACCATGCCCCACATAATGAAGGCGGTCCAGGCCGAGGCCACCCTGGGCGAGACCGCCCTGGTGCTCCGCGAGGTGTTCGGCGAGTACCGCGACCCCCCCATATTCTGAGGTGAGACGAGATGGACGGCGAGGAGGACCCGAGGAGGCTCAGGGAGGCCCAGGTGTGGTGGGAGCGGGAACGCCTCGCCCCCCTCTGCGAGGCCAATCCCGAGCGCTGCGAGCCCTTCCTCACAGGCTCCTTCGAGGAGGCGCCCCGCCTCCTGACCCCCGCCCACCTAGAGGATTGGGACCCCATCGAGCGGCTTGGCCTACCCGGGGAGTATCCCTACACCAGAGGCGTGCAGCCCACCATGTACCGGGGGCGTCTCTGGACCATGCGGCAGTACGCCGGTTTCGCCACCGCTGCCGAGTCCAACCGCCGGTACAAGTACCTGCTGGAGCAGGGACAGACCGGCCTGTCCGTTGCGTTCGACCTGCCCACCCAGATCGGCTTCGACTCGGACCATCCCATGGCCGAGGGCGAGGTCGGCAAGGTCGGTGTGGCCATCGACTCGGTGGAGGACATGGCCATCCTGTTCGACGGCATCCCGCTGGACAAGGTCTCCACCTCGATGACGATCAACTCCACGGCCGCCATCATGCTTTCGATGTACGTGACGGTGGCCCGGCGCCAGGGCATTGCGTCCACCGCCCTCCGGGGCACTATTCAGAACGACATCCTCAAGGAGTACACCGCCCGGGGCACCTACATATTCCCCCCGGGGCCCAGCATGCGCCTGATCACCGACACCTTCGCATGGTGCTCAGAGCACACGCCCCGCTGGAACACCATCTCCATCTCGGGATACCACATCCGGGAGGCGGGTTCCACCGCGGGCCAGGAGGTGGGCCTCACCCTGGCGGACGGCATCGCCTACGTGGAGGCCGCCATTGAGGCGGGGCTGGAGGTGGACGTGTTCGCACCCCGGCTCGCCTTCTTCTTCGGCGCCCACAACGACCTGCTGGAGGAGGTGGCCAAGTTCAGGGCCGCCCGCAGGCTCTGGGCCCGCATCATGCACGACCGCTTCGGAGCCCGCAAGCCCAAGAGCCTGATGCTCAGGTTCCATACCCAGACCGACGGGGTGACCCTCACCGCCCAGCAGCCGGAAGCGAACATAGTCCGGGTCACGATGCAGGCCCTCGCGGCCGTCCTGGGCGGCACCCAGTCATTGCACACCAACTCGTACGACGAGGCCCTGTCCCTACCCACCGAGAAGGCGGTGCGCATCGCGCTGCGGACCCAGCAGATCATCGCCCACGAGTCGGGCGTGACCAACACCATCGACCCCCTTGGTGGAAGCTACTACATAGAGTCGATGACCGACCGCATCGAGGCCGAGGCCGAGGACATCATCAACGAGGTGGACCGCATCGGCGGCATGGTCCCCGCCATCGAGAGGGGCTGGCCACAGAGGATGATCCACGAGTCGGCGTACCGCTTCCAGAAATCGATGGAGTCGGGGGACAGCGTTGTCGTCGGGGTCAACGACCACATCATGGAGGACGAGCCCTTCCCCGACATCCTGCGGGTGGACGCCTCGGTGCGAACTTCACAGCTGGAGTTCCTCGCGGACCTGCGGGCCAAGCGTGACGAGGGCGTTGTCAACAGGACCCTTGCCGCCGTGGGAGCCTCCGCAGGGGCCGACGACAACATGCTGCCTCCCATCCTGGCAGCCGTGGAGGCCGGCGCCACCCTGGGCGAGATATGCACCGTGCTCCGGGACGAGTGGGGAGAGTACAGGCCCCCCTCGGTGCTCTAGTCACCGGAGGTCCGGGAGCGCCACGGTCGAAGGTTAGATATCCGGTCCAGACCATACCTTCCCAGGGAGCCAAATGGCTGAGGAGAGGCCCAGGCTGGACAGGGGACTGGTGGAGGTCTACACCGGCGATGGCCGGGGCAAGACCACCGCCGCGATCGGCCTCGCCTTCCGCGCCGTCGGCCACGGGTTCCACGTGCACATCATACAGTTCATGAAGGGTGACATGGGCTACGGGGAGGTACGGAGCTGTGTGGCCCATCCCCTGATCGAGATAGAGCAGTTCGGTCGGAAGGAGTTCGTCAATCTCGCAGAGCCCTCCACCGTGGACGTCGAGTTGGCCCAGAGGGGGCTTGCCCGGGCCCGGGAGGTGCTCACCGGGGGCGAGGCGGACGTGGTGATCCTGGACGAGCTGAACGTGGCCGTGGGCTTCAAACTGGTCAAGGTGGAACAGGTGATGGAGCTGCTCGATATCAAGCCCCCGAACGTCGAACTGCTGATCACCGGCCGCATGGCCCCTCCCGAGCTGATCGAGCGCGCGGACCTGGTCACCGAGATGACCGAGGTGAAGCATCCCTTCTCCCAGGGAGTTCTCGCCCGGAGAGGTATTGACAACTGAGGTGGGAACGAGTGGCGGAAGGAAGCCCGGGGTCGGAGGTCATGAAGGGTCGTGTCACCATCATCTACTACGACGGCACCAACGTGCGGGTGGACAGGCCGGCCAACATCGAGGAGGTCCCCAAGTACCTCAAGGTCCACAGCGGTGCGCAGATCTGGGTCGATGTCTGCACCAGGGACATCACCGGCACCCTGGAGATCCTGGATGTAGGAGACCCGGGCATCGGCCCCGTCATCCACGAGGTCAGTGAACCCAGCCAGACGGTCATGGCGTACACCCACACGGTCCGGGACTCATGGCGGACCCATCGCACCGTCATGGCCGCTATCGGGCCAGACCTGCTCTACACGGTCCATGACTCCTCGGAGGGGTGGAACTCCAAGACGGCTATGATGGAGTACATCCCGACCCTGGTCGACAAGGAGCTGGTCGGTACCCCGAAGGCCATCCTGTACTTCCGTGACATGCTGCTGGTCACCCTCCTGGACACCCAGGGT
This sequence comes from Methanobacteriota archaeon, assembly GCA_030594725.1. GTDB lineage: Archaea > Thermoplasmatota > DTKX01 > DTKX01. The sequence goes on along the minus strand of JAUVEQ010000005.1, from coordinate 9,387 downwards.
GACGAGTACATCGGCACGATGCAGAGCATCATAAGGGAGCTCTCCGGCCTCCATCAACGCCTGGAATCCGGGGAGGCCGATGTCAAGGAGGCACGCAACGAGCTGTTCAAGGTGCACATGTTCATCGAGGACGAGTTCCCCGCCGCCCTGCTCTCCTTCCGGGACGTGGTGGCGAAGCTGAGGATGGGGGCGGGCAAGAACGTCGATCTCCACCAGCGGCACCACGAGCTGGAGGACATACTCAAGGATGTTGACGCCGCGTTCGCGATCAAGGGCAACGTCGAGAAGACCATCGACCTGGTCAACGCTTCCCTGAACACCAAGCTTGCCGAGAGGTCGATAGAGACCCAGCGGAAGCTCCAAGAGGCCGTGTGGGCCCTGACCCGCCTCAGCGTGATCCTGATCATACCGATGCTGGTGCTGAACTTCTGGCGTCTAACACCCTGGATATACTACACGAGGGTGGACATCGGCGGGTACGAGGTCTATGCCTTCTGGCTCAGTCTCGTCGTGGCATTCGTGCTCACCGTCACGGCACTCCTGGCACTGAAATTCTACCTGCAGAGGAAGCTGGGGGTCAATGTCGAGGAGGCCTTCGAGGGACCTCCCGATGTGTAGGGTGAGACCGACAGGTCTCAGCCCGGTCACCCAAAGGCGAACCTTTATCTCGGGTCCACATAATGGCACGGGCCATAAGATGCCGACTCCCATTGCATCCCTTCTGAGACGCCCATTGATGGTTATTCGGTTTCCCTTGGCCGTCATCGGGCTCGTTGCGGTCATCGCCCTCCTTTCCCAGTCCACCGGCGCGGAGGTCGTGGACCTTCCAGTGCCGTACCACCGGCAGGATGAGACGTGGTACTGCGCCGAGGCATCGTTGAAGATGGTGTTCGACTACTGGGGCGAGGAGATCCCGCAGCACGACATAGGGGACGTGGCCAACGAGCGGCCCGTGGGCGGGACGTACGCATCGGACCTGGAACGGGCTGCCCGGTTCTCCAACCTGTCCACATCGTACCAGTACCGGGAGGGAGGCGGCAGCAAGCTCGTGGGCTACGACCAGCGGTCCCACGGGTACGCCGCCTACTCGAAGCAGTGGTCCACCTCGGGCGACCTGTCCACCCGCTACACGGACCTGATGGGCCTCGTTCGCGGAGGCTACCCCGTGATCCTTCTATGCTGGCTCGATGCCGACCACGATATCTCGCACTTCCGTGTCGTGAAGGGCTTCGACACCGACACGGGCGATTTCCTTGTGAACGACCCGGTCCACGGCCCCAACTTCCGTATGAACATGACGCTGCTCGTGGACGACCTGTGGACCTCCTACGACAGGTGGGGCATGGTCGTCGTGCCTTGGACCGTGGAGGTCCAGGTCCCGGAGGTCGTGGGGCCAGGCGAGGAGTTCTCGGTCCAGGCGTTCATCGAGTACCCTTTGCCAGAGCAGGTCTCGAACGCAGAGAAGGTCTACAGCTGGCCCGACGGGCCGATGGCGACCATCACGGTCCCTCCCCCCTTCTCCCTCGCCCCCGGGGAGAACGCGACCCTGGACCTCGACATCACCCGGGGCGGTGACTCGGATACCGTGGAGTGGACCCTGGTGTCCCCGGTCTCAGAGGGCTTCTGGACGGCCGAGGTGGTGGTCCTGGCCGAGGCCAAGACGAAGGGATATTCCAAATCATACTACTGGTACACCGACCGCACCGGTGGCGTCGGGTCGGCGACGGTCGGCTGCGACGCGGTCCATCCCACGATCGACAGGTTCGATGTGGCTGACGGTGTCAGGGTCCTGGGGGACCCGATCGTCAGGGTATTCTACGGAACGTCGGACGCCCATTCCGGAGTGGACGGTGTGCGCCTCTCCATCGACGGAGGCACGAGCTGGCTGGACCTGGAGGAGGCGTCGGGAGGGATCGAGATCATCCTCGACCTGGGCGACGGCGACTATCAACTGATGCTCCTTGTGACGGACGGTGTAGGCAACAGCGCCAGCACCACAACGTCCACGATCACCCTGGACACGACCCCGCCACGGGTCCTCCTGTTCCAGCTCGCTGGCGGGAGCACCATCGTGACACACCACCGGATCCTCGTCGAGCTGGTGGCCGAGGACGACACGACGGTCCTGGAGATGATGACCCTCCGGATCGGCACGGGGCCTTGGGGTGCCTGGGAACCCTACCGGGACCAGTTCGAGCTGGTCCTTCCTGCCGATGGGGAGACCTCGGTGGAGGTCCGTCTCCGGGACAGCGTGGACAACACCGTCTCCGCGGTCCAGAGGCTCACGGTCGATAGCACCCCCCCCGTCATCACCCATTTCGAGGTCGCGGGAGGCCTGGGCACGACCCGGGAACGGACGGTCGAGGTGACCTTCAGCGTCAGGGACGAGCTGGACCCTGAACTGGACTACACCCTCGTGGAGGCTCCCACAGATACCTCGGCCAGCGAGACCATCATGACCGACAGCACCGTCATCATGGATTGGACCTACGGTGGCGAGGGCTCGCTGACCCTGACCCTGACGGTGACTGACTGGGCCCATCACACGGCCGAAGCTGCTGTGACCTTGATCGTGGACACGGAGCCACCCATCGTCAGCCTAGTGCTGAACGGTGGCGAGCAGGTGACCACGACACCTGAGATCCCGGTGGCGGTGAGCGCGATCGACGTGACCACCGATGTGGCCAAGGCCCGCATCAAGGTGAACTCCAACGAATGGGGCCCCTGGTCGGACATGAGCTCCTTCCGCAGGGTCGACCTCGGACCGGGAGAGGGAGAGCGGACCGTCCACATCCAGGTCCTCGACGGGGCGGGGAACGTGGGCGAGACGTCGGCCTCCGTGTTCCTCGACACGAAGGTACCCACCGCTTCGGTCACCTTCACTGTGATGAAGCCGGGAGGTGTGGTCGATGGCGGCTCCGCCATCGTGATGACCTTCAGCGAGGAGATGGACGAGGCGTCCATTAGGGTCGTGCTGATGGACAACTCGTCGGGCCTCATCGATTGCGAGCTGAGCTGGAACGAGGTCGGAAGGGAACTGCTCGTCACCCCCCAGGGAACCCTGTCCCGGGGCTCGCACTTCGTGCTCCAGGTTCAGGGCAAGGACCTTGTGGGGAACGACCTGGACTTCCGGGGCGTCGTCTTCTCGACCCCCGACGCCGAGGACGACTGGGACATGACACTCACCGAGGATTCGGCGGTGCTCCTCATGATACTCGTCCTAGTGCTGGCGGGTGTTGTCGCACTGGGATACGGTCTTGTCAAGCGCCGCGGATGAGCTCGACAGGGTCCGTCACGAGGTCCGTATCCCCAAAGCTTCGGCCTGCTTCATGGCCTGGTAGAATACCAGGGCTGCCAGGAAACCACCGATGAGGCCTCCGTAGAATCCCACGTCGAACCACCAGTCGTTGTAATCATCGATTATCATGACGGCTGCGAATACGATGCCGAGGAACAGCGTGAACCCTCCGATCGCCAGACTGAACATGAAGAACCTCTTCAGCTGGGAGATCGTGATGATGCTGGGATCCCTCATGGCACTGGAGGACCAGTAGGCCATGTAGAACATCGCAAGTGCCATCGGTATCAGTATGATGAATCCCCAAATGGTGTTCCATGCACTCAACCAGAACCATCCCTCGGTGTAGCTATCTCTCCAGTACCCTCCCGCAAAGTCGTCGACGATCAACAAGATCCCGGTGAGGGCGGTGACGATCATTGCCCCCATCATGTACGTGGATATGGGCGTCTGGCCTTGCGCGCCTCCGGGCGGAGCCCCTGGGGACGGGCCCGCTAAGTGCATCGGGGCCATCCCAGGCTGGCCGTCCCATCTGGGCTCGGGTCCGGTGGGCCCCGGTGGTGGTTGTGGCGTCGGGGGCGACCCCGGTCCCCAAGGGCCTGCTTGGGGTTGGCCATGGGGCTGTGGTTGTGGTTGGCCATAGGACTGTGGTTGTGGTTGCTGCTGTGCAGGAGGCGCTTGGGACCCGGGCTCGGGTCCGCCAGGCCCCGGTGGTGGTTGAGGCGTCGGGGGCGACCCTGGCCCCCAGGGTCCTGACTGTTGCTGAGCTTGAGGTTGCTGCTGTGCGATAGGCGCTTGGGACCCGGGCTCGGGTCCGCCAGGTCCCGGTGGTGGTTGAGGCGTTGGTGGGCTCCCCGGTCCCCAGGGTCCCGGTTGGGGTTGTGCCGTGGGTCGGGTCTGCTGCTGCGCGGGTGGTGCCTGGAAGCCAGGCTGGGGGCCTGCGGGCCCAGGCGGCGGTTGCGGTGCTGCTGGGGGTGACTGGCCTGGCTGGGCCGGCGCTCCGGGCCCCGGGGCCGCCTGTCTGATGGCCTTGCCGCAGCTGGTGCAGAAGGTCGCGCTTGCCGATACTGTGTTCCCACAAGAGGGGCATTGCATGTCCCATCACTTCCTTCCGGCCTGAGTGGAATCTGGGTTTACATAGTTTGGGGCTGAATTCATCCACGGATGGACCGCTCGAAAGCTCCAGCGAAGGCCTGGAGGAAAGGCCCTACCGGGGGGCAGTCAAGGCTCCCAATGCCATTCCGAATCATTATTAGAGGTCCTGACGTTACACGCGGTGGAGGCAGGTGCCGGTGCAGGTCTCGACCGTTCTGATGATCTTCAACGAGGAGCAGAACATCGGCCCCCTGGTCAGGGACATCCTGTCCGTCTACGACGAGGATGGCCTCGACGGCGAGGTCATATGCGTAGAGGACGGCTCGTTGGACGGTTCCGCCAAGGTCGTCCGGGAACTCGCCGAGGAGGACCCCAGGGTCGTTGCGATCTATCACGGGGAGAACCGTGGCCGCAGCTGGGCCATCAGGTCCGGGTTCGATGCCGCACGGGGCGAGGTCACCGTCATCATGGACTCGGACCGTCAGTACGAGCCCAAGGAGATACCCGACCTGGTGGCGAAGGTGAAGGAGGGATGGGAGGTGGTCTCCGGCCGCAGGGACCGACGTGAGGACCGCTTCGACCGCAAGCTGATCAGCAAGGTCTACAACATCATCATAGTCAAGGGGTACCTGAGGACCCCTGTCAAGGACCAGAACAGCGGACTGAAGGCCTTCCGCAGCGATTTCTCCAAGGGCATGGGCTTCGACCCCACCGGCTTCACGGGCCTCCACAGGTTCATCCTCCCCCTGGCCCACCTGAGGGGCGGCCGCATCCTGGAGGTCCCCTGCGCTCACTACCCCCGCCCTGCGGGGAAGAGCTACATCAAGTCCACTACGGTGCCCTTCATCACCCTACGTGACCTGCGCAGGTTCAGGAAGGTGTACGTCAAGCCGGCCAAGAAGGCGGCCAAGAAGGGGGCCGAGGCCCGATCGAAGAACGGATGAACCGACCGGGTCACTCCATCCGCTTGAAGAGGATGATGCTTACGGTGGCCATCAGCAGTGTGATGCCGGCAAGCACCACAAGTATGGCGCGTGCATCCCTCGGATCCTCCTCCAAACGTGCGGACGGCATCGGATCCCTCTCAAGATGGCCAGGGATGGGATGGAGTGGAGACACCTACCCTTTTCGCATGCACCTGGCCCCCCGGTGCACCATGACAAAAGGTTTATGACCATCCATCAATGTTGATGTGCATCTCTCAACGTCGTCGCGGGGGTCAAATCCGAATGCAGAACGATACTAACCGTCTCACAGCCTTACTCGTCATCATCATCATGTCATTCTCCCTTGCAGCAGGGGCCATGGCCGTCGCCCCGGAGGCAGGGAGCAGGGCCGGCGATGACAGGTCGACCGTTATCGATGGTTTCCACGAGGATGAGTTCGATCTCGCCTCTAACGTGTCCTTGTACGACAACGCCACCGTGGATGACGGCATGCTTACCCTTTCGAGGGCCCTTTGGGAGGACGAGTTCGACGTCCCAGTGCTCGATCCCTGGGTTGCCGCCGAGGGATTCCCCACCATCCGCTGGGAGACCCTTCTCACCAATGCAACGACCGAGAGCAACACGACCGCCATGCACGCGATCGATAACCATGACTTCGAGTTGTTGTTCGACTTCAGCCCCGGTCTCTTCACTTCGGGAGGGCCCGTCATAATGCTGAAGGGACCCGGCATGCAGGCCCTTTACTTCAGGTATTCCAACGCCGACCAGAAGGTCCAGATGGGGTACATCGATGCTGGATTGGAGGTGGAGCTCGCGGACGGGGACGCGGTCCTTGAACCGAATGAGTGGTACCAGGGAAAGGTCGAGATCAGGAAGGACAGCTTCACTTTCAGCATGGGACCCGGTGCCGCCTTCGCCACCCATACCTTCACGGGAAACTTCTCCAGGCTTGAGTTCACCTCGCTGCCCGACGAAAGTGCGGCATGGGACAACGTGACCTTCAACCGCTACGGCGCCCGCGGCTCGGCGACCACCTTCCCGGTGACGCTTCCGCCTGACACCATATGGCAGTACCTGACGGTGGACGTCATGGCTCCACCCGGAACGTTCATCGAGGTCTCGGTATGGAACGCGTCCACCGACCTTCCGCTGCCCGGTCTGGACAACGTTACCGACAGGTCGACGGCCCTTTCAAAGCCCGAGAGATCGACCTACATCGACCCCATCCTCACCCCTGCGATCAAGCTCCACGTGGAGATGAGCTGCACGGGCACGGACGAACCCGCATTGACGTCCTGGAAGGTGTCGTGGGTCGGGGACCCACCGTTGATCCTGAAGGCGATCCCCCAGGTAACCCTGTTCGAGGACGAGCCAAAGGCGAACGTGGTGGACCTGAGGAAGTACTTCACCGACAGGTTCACCGCCCCCGAGGACATGATATACACCGTGTCCTTCAACAGCAACGACATGCACGTCCGCCCCGTCGTGGACGAATACAACCTCTCCTTCGAGCTGCCAACTCGCCACTGGTACGGGTCCGAGCAGTACAGGATCACGGCATCCGACGGTGTCTTGTCAGTGGAGAGCTTGCTTGCGAAGGTGGTCGTGACCTCGGTGGACGATCCTCCAATCGTGTCCCCCCTCGGGGAGCGTAACATCAAGGAGGACGAGGTCACCGCGGTCAACCTCACCCCTTACCTGGCGGACGTGGACACTCCCATCGAGTTCCTCCGTGTCAGGGCCCTCTCGAGCCACGTGACGGTGGACGGTCAGATCGTTAACATCCTCTACGAGGAGGGAGGCATATCGGAGAGCATCGAGCTGGAGGTGTCCGACTTCAACACTGCCGTCCAGGTGTTCCTGGACGTCGTAGTGTCCGAGGTGGACGATCCACCGGTCTTCAAACCCATCGATGCGGTGTCCATCAATGAAGACCAGGAACGCACCATAAACATCGCGAGCCTGATCACCGACGAGGACTCGGACCTGGAGGACATGGTGATCACGATGCCCGACAAGGACCATCACGTCACCCTCGACGGGACCTTCATAACCCTTCTGTACACCACCGAGGGCGGGGAGTACCACTACGAGGTGGCAGTCAGTGACGGCACCAGTACGGTCAACCAGACCTTGCAGGTGAACGTGATGGAGATCAACGACCTTCCCGTAATCACCGCCGTTGGCGATCTCGAGATCGTCGATGGCAAGGCCGCCCTCTCGTTGGTGGAGGGCGATTCTGAGGACCTGCTGTTCGAGGTGAAGGACGAGGAGTCGACCTCGTTCCAGTTCACCCTCGTCACGAACCACGACGGCACCACCATGTTCGGGGGCATCCTCTCTATCGTCACCGAGGTGGGCGAGCTGGGCGATCACCTCATCCAGGTGTCCGTCTCCGACGGTGGTGCGGCCACCATGGTCACCATCGAACTGGAGATAAGCAACCGCAACGACCCGCCCCAGGACGTGGCTGTCAGGACCCCCGAGGACGGCTCCACGATCATCGAGGGCGATGAGGTGAGCTTCTCCGCCTACGCCATCGATCCCGACGTTACCTACGGGGACGTCCTCTCTTTCCAGTGGAGCTCAAGCCTGGATGGCCTACTGTCCAGCGAGAAGTCCTTCGCCATCAACACCCTCTCCCAGGGCACCCACAACATAACCGTCGAGGTCACCGACGGCGAGTTCACCGTTCCCACGTCCATCACCCTCGTGGTGAACAAGCAGGATGGAGGCGGCGGTGGCGGCGGCACCGGAGACAACGGCGGCAGCGAGGGCAGCGGGATATCCACATTCCTGATCGTAGGCATCGTGGCGGCCATCGTCATCATCGGCGTCGCGTTCTTCGTCGTCAAGAACCGGAGCATTCCCATCGCCGAGGCCCCGCCCCCACCGATGGATATGCCTGACAGGAAGGCGGAGGAGGAGGAGCTGAGGAAGCCCGTGGCCAAGGCGGCCCCCGAGGCCAAGCCCGCTCCCGAGCCAGAGGCGGCGCCAGAGGCGGGTCCGATGGCGGACCAGGCACCCTCCCCAGAATACTCCCTGGACTATGCCGTGGCCGCGGCGCCCGTCGAACAGGAGGTCTCTAGGAAGCTCGAGGCCGTCGCCATGGACACGACCCTCCTCGCCGAGGCCGATCCCGAGAAGGTACTTCTCGACAATCGCAAGCGGGAATACCAGACCGCCATCAGCCAACTCGACTTCGGGGTGCCAGCCAAGGAGCTGGCGGGAATGGACTGGTACGAGGTCGCAGCTGCACTGGCGACGGGAGAGCAGAAGGAGCTGGACGACGGTCGAAAGGTTACCAAGATAGACGACAACTGGTTCTACTCCGACACCGAGGACCTCAAGACCTTCCTCAGGCGTCATGACGAGTGAGCCCGTGGTCTACTCCTCGCGCAGCCCGTGACTGGCCACGATCCGGCATCCGCCGGGGGGCATCACAGGCATGACGTCATCCAGTTCGGCCCCGAGCCTGCGGGCCACCTCCTTGGCGACGGTCTCCTTCTTGTCCTTGGACGGCACCAGTTCCAACCGGGCATTCGATCGGGCGCTGACCGAGGCCAGGGGGCCGCCCATCACCAAGCGCTCGCCCTCGTGCTCGACCCAGCCGATGGCGATGCGCATCTCGATGTCCTTGATGTAGTTCCGGCGGCCCCGGATGATGAAGCCTCCCTTGGGCACGAACTCACCGCTCTGGGGCGTCTTCGAGACCTGCTCCGGGGTCACCCAGTACGCGTCGGCCGAGGCCCTCCCCGCCGACCACGCCCTCGAGTATATGGCGGCCATGGCGCAGCCCTCTTCCAGGGTCTGTTCGGGAACGCCCCCTCCCGGGTCCTTGATGACAACGGAGGGCGCCCCGTGGAAGTCCGCGTGGCAGTAGCGGTCCCGGTCCTTGAGGTACTTGCGCACCACCCGTTCGTTGCTGGAGGCATCCTTGCCTCCCACGATAAGAGCGCCATCGGAGGAAAGGGTCCAGCGGAAGCGCTCGAACCAGTGGTGCTTCTTGCGGGCCTTGGGTTTGCCCGGTCTGCCCGCCTCTACCAC